>CALQOD010000037.1 GCA_943332105.1 Chitinophaga pinensis
ATACACATTGGCATGATACGTTTTAACCTTAGGATTCCAAATTCCCAAGTCACTAAACTCTTTGTGCACCGATTTTAATGCAGCGTTTAGTTGTACCTCACTTAATATTGTTCCTGGTTTCACTTCATTTGATAGCTTCTAAAGAAAAGCAAAAATAAATTAGGCTACTCGCAACTGATTCAAGCTCGACTTTGATAATTTATCTTTTGCATAAGAAAGCGTAATCTCAAAATCTTTTTCTTTCTTATTACCTGGAATTTCAAACATTGCATCAAGCATTATGGCTTCACAAATACTTCGCAAACCTCTTGCGCCTAATTTAAAGTCAAGTGCTTTTTCCACAATAAAATCTAATACATCATTACTAAAAGTCAATTTAATACCTTCCATATCAAAAAGCTTCTCGTATTGTTTAGTCAAAGCATTTTTGGGTTCTGTTAAAATTGCACGAAGTGTTTCTGTATCTAAAGGACACAAATAAGTTATCATCGGCAGACGGCCAATCAGCTCTGGGATTAATCCAAATGTTTTTAAATCTACTGGACTAACATACTGCATTAAATTACTTCTGTCAATTACTTCTGTCGCTCCTTTTGAAGAAAACCCTAATGAATTTGTTTGCAGTCGACGGGAAATAATTTTATCAATACCATCAAACGCTCCTCCACAAATAAACAATATATGTTGCGTGTTTACAGAAATCATTTTTTGTTCTGGATGCTTTCTTCCACCTTGAGGTGGAACATTAATGATTGTATTTTCAAGCATCTTTAATAATCCTTGTTGAACACCTTCACCTGATACATCACGAGTAATGCTGGGATTATCGCCTTTACGCGAAATCTTATCAATTTCATCTATATAAACAATTCCTCTTTCAGCAGCAGTCACATCATAATCGGCAGCTTGTAGTAATCGCGTTAAAACGCTCTCCACATCTTCACCAACATATCCCGCTTCAGTAAGTACGGTAGCATCTGCAATACAAAAAGGAACTTTTAAAAGTTTTGAAATAGTACGAGCTAACAACGTTTTTCCTGTGCCAGTCTCACCCACCATAATAATATTCGACTTTTCAATCTCTACTTCATCTTTATCTTTAAGCTTGCTCTTATTGATGAGTCGCTTATAGTGATTATATACTGCAACCGATATTACCTTTTTAGCATGGTCTTGCCCAATTACATATTCATCCAAAAACTTTTTAATATCTGTTGGCTTTGGCAACGTGAGGGCCGTGCCTAAACTTGTTTTCAGTTTTTGGTCTTGCTCTTCATTAATAATAATTTGAGCCTGAGCAATGCACTGATCACAAATATGTCCATTAATGCCAGCAATCAATACATTAGCCTGACTTTTATCGCGGCCACAAAAGGAGCAAATTATATCTTGTTTTTGTTTCACAATAAGTGTAATTTAAGGTAAAAGCCGAACACGATGTGAACCGGTTCGGCTAATTTAAGTAATATTTTACGGGTATTATTTGTTTTTAATTAATACTTCGTCAATCATTCCATATTCTTTAGCTTCCTGGGCTGTCATCCAATAATCACGATCAGAATCTTTCCAAACTTGTTCGTAATCTTTACCACTATGTTTAGAAATGATTTCATAAAGTTCTTTCTTCAACTTACCAATCTCACGAGCAGTGATTTCAATATCTGAAGCTTGACCTTCAGCGCCTCCTAAGGGCTGATGAATCATTACACGAGCATGTTGCAAAGCACTGCGCTTCCCTTTTGTTCCACAACACAATAGCACTGCACCCATTGATGCTGCCATGCCAGTACAAACCATCGCAACATCGGGCTGGATATATTGAATTGTATCATAAATACCTAGTCCTGCATAAACAGACCCGCCTGGACTATTCATGTAAATAGTGATGTCGCGTTTTGCATCCGAAGACTCAAGAAATAACAATTGTGCTTGAATGATATTCGCCACATAATCATTAATACCTGTTCCTAGGAAGATAATTCTATCCATCATTAAACGAGAGAATACATCCATTTGAGCAACGTTCATCTGACGCTCTTCAATGATTGTTGGAGAAATATAATCTGCATAAACCGAATTGATATAACTACCAACTCCATTACTACTCATACCACGGTGCTTTACCGCGTATTTCATGAATTCATTACGAAAGTCCATATATGTTTTTATGATTTAGAATTATTAATGATGATTATGTTGGTGTTTGCTCATTAGATCGACAAACTCTTCATGTGTAACGCCTTTAACGTCTTTTTTAACAATTTGATTCAGGTGTTCGAAAACTTTTCTTCCTGTCAGGTTTTCTATCGCCTTCTGAATATTATTCTGGTCTCCTAAATAACGCTTCACCATATCTCCCAATGTCTCCTCATTTAATAAATGAGCTTGTCCGTAACGAAGATACTGATCTACGATTAATGATTTAGCGTAGTTTTCAATTTCCTCTGGATTAATCTGCATATTATTATCAGAGTAGATTTTATTCTCAATCAATCTCCATTTTAAATCGCGGGCATACTGATTATATTCAAGTGTCAATTGCTCTTCGGTAATTTTATCATTTGCTGATAATAACCAACGCTTTAAAAACTCATCTGGCAATTGCAAATTTGCTTCATGTAATAAAGCATCTTCTAATTCATGCTTTATTGAATGCTCACTTTCATAACGATATCCTTCTGCGATTTCAGACTTTACTTTTTCTCTGAAACCTTCAATATCAGTAACGGAACCATCGCCATATAATTGATCAAATAAATCAGTTGTCAATTCTGCATTTTCAACCTTGTTGATTCTTTCAATAGTAAAACGGAAGTTTTTATCATAATTGGATAAATCTTCAGATTTTAAACCCAACATATATTTCACTTCATCAGAAGACTTAACAGCCTGAACAGGATTAAAAGTAACCACATCCATAAGTTTTTTACCGATGAATTGCGAACGAACATCAGAATCAGTAATCTTTTCTAATAAAATAAAACTTTGGTTAGTGTGCCCACCTTCAGCGATATTTCCATCTGCATCTAACTGCTGGAATGTTCCATAAACAGAGCAATCAGCATCTGAAATTTCTGGGCTAATATACTTACCATAGCGCCGTTGAAGTTTTAAAATTTCATCATCGATAATTTTACTGTCAACAGCGATTTCGTAAGCTGTAAATGTTTTTGAAGGAGGCAAAGTAATATTTATCTCTGGTGCTAATCCCATTTCAAAAGCAAATTCAAAATCCGCTGGATTGTCCAACGACATTTCGAAATTATTATCTGGCTTTGGCATTGGATTACCAAGCACTTTAATATTATTATCGTTGATATGCTTGTCTACAGCATCTGAAACTATTTTATTTAGCTCTTCAACTAATAATGACTTGCCATACATTTTACGAACAAGGCTTGGAGGAACCATACCTTTTCTGAATCCTGGCATATTTACTTGCTTAGAATACTTTTTAATTGCAGTATCCAACGCAGGTTTGTAATCCTCAGGCTTGATCTGAACTTTTAATACCGCATTTAAACTGTCTACTTTTTCTTGAATAATATTCATGGATATACTTTGTTTATTTATTTAATTTACAACTAATAAAGAAGGCAGCCGTGCTGTTGCAAAGCTGCCTTCCATCCGATTTGTGCGCATGGAGGGACTCGAACCCCCACGCCGTGAAGCACCAGATCCTAAGTCTGGCGCGGCTACCAATTACGCCACATGCGCAAATCAATTAATTATTCTAATATTTCGAATAATCCGGATGTAAAATTAATTATTTAAAGAACATATTCAAGAACAATCCTGAATTTAACGAATAATTCTTTATTGAATTGGGTCGCAAAAATAGCAATCATTGACTTATCTTTTGCATTTTCGCATCATCATTTTAATCAAAAATCAATAATAAAATGCTAAAAGTAATCCCTTCGCAGGTAAAAGTCTCTGAAATTCACCAATATATGTTGGATTCAATTGCTCCAAGACCCATTGCATTTGTTTCAACAATTGATAAAGATGGCCATGTTAACCTTAGCCCATTCAGTTTTTTTAATGCATTTGGTGCTAATCCGCCAATTCTAATATTTAGTCCTGCCCTTCGTGGACGTGATGGGGCTACAAAAAACACATTAGATAATATTAAGGAAGTTAAGGAATGCGTTATAAACATTGTAAATTACAATATGGTTCAACAGATGTCGTTGGCAAGCACAGAATATCCTAAAGGAGTTAATGAATTTGTTAAAGCGGGCTTGACGGAAGAAAAGTCCGAAATGGTAACTCCACCGCGTGTAAAAGAAGCACCAGTTCAAATTGAATGTATTGTAAAAGATGTTATTTCAACAGGAGATAAGGGAGGCGCGGCACAATTAGTAATATGCGAAATTGCAATCATGCACATAAATGAGGAAGTTATTGGTGATAATGGCCGTATTGACCCGATTAAAATCGATCAAGTTGCGAGAATGGGTGGCAACTGGTATACTAGAGCAATAAAAGGTCTATTCGATATACCTAAGCCACTAACAAAACTTGGAATTGGAGTGGATCAATTACCGGCATCCATCAAAAACAGTTCGATATTAACTGGAAACGACTTAGGAATGCTGGGAAACTCAGATAGATTTCCTACGCAAGAGGAAATTTCTGAATTTAAAAATGGAGAAGAAGTGAAAAGATTTCTTCATGCCTTAGAGGCAGATTCAGAGAATTTAACAACTGCAGTTCATATTGCAGCTCACAATCTACTCTCTGAAAATAAAATTAATGATGCATTACTAATACTCATGAGTATTGAAAAAAAATAGATTTTGCCTCTGAAAAATTGATTTTTTACATTCAATTGTTTTATTTTATTTATGCTTTTTTTCCATATTTTTTCTCCTCTGAAATCAGAGTAGAAAATCAACAATGATTGTTAATAAATTTTCAGAGGGAGTCTCCTCTGAAAGAAACTTGCAATTATTTTAGCATCACTCAATCGTTAACCCAATAATTAACATGGCAAAGAAAACTGCAAAGAAAGCTGCTCCTAAGAAAGCTGCTAAAAAAGCTGCTCCTAAGAAAGCTGCTAAAAAAGCTGCTCCTAAGAAAGCTGCTAAAAAAGCTGCTCCTAAGAAGGCTGCTAAAAAAGCTGCTCCTAAGAAAGCTGCTAAGAAGGCTACAAAAGCAAAAACTAAGCGTACACCAAACGCTGCTTTCATGAAGCCAATGAACATTTCTGCTACCCTAGCTGCGGTAGTAGGAAGCAAGCCACTTCCTCGTACTGAAGTTGTGAAATCTTTATGGGCTTACATTAAGAAGCACAAATTGCAAGATCCAAAGGAGAGGCGCAACATCAACGCTGATGCAAACTTGCTAAAAGTATTCGGTGGAAAGAAGACAGTTTCAATGTTTGAAATGACTAAATTAGTTAGCAAACATTTAACTGCTTAATTTTATCGATTAAGAATCAAAAGGCGAACTCTTGTTCGCCTTTTTTTATTTTTATTACTTTTATTACTTCAAATCACATTACTATGCATGACCATCACGACCACCATATTGAAGAACATTTTACAAGCAGCGAACTAGTAAGAGATGTTGTAATTGGAATGGCAGATGGCCTTACAGTTCCTTTTGCATTAGCTGCAGGAATTAGTGGCGCAGTTGATTCTAATGTTATTGTTATTACTGCTGGCATTGCTGAAATTATTGCAGGTTCTATTGCAATGGGACTTGGAGGTTATCTAGCTGGGAAAACGGAAGTTGATCATTACGCTGCTGAATTAAAAAGAGAATATTACGAAGTTGACCATCTGCCTGAGAGAGAAAAACAAGAGGTTAAGGATGTATTAGGGGAATACGGTATTAGCATAGCAACACAAAATCAAGTTGCTGAGGAATTATCTCATAATAAAGATAAGTGGGTTGATTTCATGATGAAGTTTGAGTTAGGCTTAGAAAAGCCACACCCAGACAGGGCCAAAAAAAGTGCTTTTAATATTGCAGTCTCTTATATTATTGGTGGTTTTATTCCTTTAAGTGCTTATTTTTTTACTCCCATTCCAAACGAAGGAATTAAATACTCCGCTATTATCACGCTTTTTGCCTTGGCTATTTTTGGATTCTATAAAAGTAAACTTACTGGGCAAAATAAAATCAAAGGAGCTTTAAGAACTATGCTTGTTGGCGCTGCAGCTGCATCTGCAGCATACTTTATAGCTACTTGGATAGGCAAAACATTTTAATTAATTGGTTGCTTGACATCAAAAGCATCCCGCAATCCATTGCCTAATAAAGTAAAAGCCATCACTAGTAATGCAATAGCAATACCTGGCGCAATGGCAAGGTATGCAGCATCAACTACAATGTAACCATAATTTTCTTTAATCATCATTCCCCAACTTGGCATGGGCGGTTGTGCTCCAATACCCAAAAAACTCAAGCCAGCTTCAAGTAAAATTGCGGATGCAAAATTAGATGCAGCAATTACTATAACGGGGCCCATGATGTTTGGTAAAATATGTTTGAAAATAATTCTTGAATTTTTATAGCCAAACGATCTTCCAGCCTCAACAAATTGCGCTTCGCGTAAACTAAAAAACTGGCCCCTTACTAAACGAGCAACTTCAACCCACATCGTTAATCCAACAGCAATAAACACTTGAGTAAAACCTTTTCCTAAAGCCAAGGTGATCGCAACCACCAATAATAACGTTGGTATTGACCAAACAACATTCACTAACCATGTAATTAAATCATCGACGACACCCCGATAATATCCCGCGAGTGCCCCTAAGAAAATTCCAATAAGTAAGGAAATAAAAACAGCAATAAAACCCACTGCTATTGAAACTCTGGATGCAAGAATCAAACGACTGAAAACATCACGACCAAATTTGTCGGTACCAAGTAAATAATAGTTAGTGTTAATCACTTCAATTTGACTCTTCTCTTTTGTATCTGCTATTTGCAAATCATTTAAAGATAATGATTGCCAATATGATTCTTCATTGCCAAGTTCTTGAAAACTAATTGAGTCCTTAGTGATTTTATAATTTGTTATGGGAATCATTTGGTAAGCATCATCAGATCCCAAGAAAAAATCTAATTTACTAGTGCCTGACTTATTCAAATTTGACTTTGTTTTAATGTATTTAATTTCAGCTCCTGGAGAAAGCATACTTGCTTGTAAACACATTTGATTTGCATACTTAGTTTTATCAGGTATAATTTGATAAGAAAAAATTGCAATTAAAATAGTCAGGCCAACTATAAACAAACCAAATAAAGCAAAATGGTTTTTTTTAAATCTTTGCCAAACCAGGCTAAAAGGCGACTTATATTGCTCTTGCATCCAATAGCAATATTATCATTTTAAACAACATAAAAGTTTAGATTAGTTAGAACAATTACAACTAGGAGAAAAAAGCACTTTCGTATCTGGCAAAAGAGTTTCAATTTGCAACTGTTCATCATTAGAAAAAAGTATTCCTCGTAGCTCTAATATTTGAAGGTTATGAAGATTTTTCATTTCTTCAGGTATTGCCTGCAATTCATTATCCCACATTTCAAGGAATTGCAAATTTTTCATGTTTCCAATTTCATGAGGGAGAGTTTCAATACGATTTCTATTCAAACCAATATAATAAATATTTTCAAGCTTACCTATTGAGACTGGCAATTCCACCAGATTATTATTACTCAAATCCAGGTATTGAAGACTTATCAAATCTCCAATCCAATAAGGGATTTCTTTAAAATTGTTTCTATCCAATTTCAACCATTGTAGATGGGGTAATTTTTTCAACTCTTCAGGAACTGTTTTCAATTTTTTTCTACTAAGATCCAATGCAAAAACTGAATCTGGCTGACTCAATGCAATATTTAAATCTCTATAAACTTTTTGCTGCGTTAAAGTAAGTGAATCAAGCAATGATTGACCTGAAGCATTTATCGCATAAGCACACAGAAGAAAAACAAAAATGATTTTTTTAGCTCTCACAATTACTTATTTGATGTATCGAAAGTCGATATTTTATTTTTAAAAGACAAACCTTGTACGGCATTTTATAATAGATGTTCGATTGCAATTCTGATATCTGATTTTATCTGTAGAATCAGGTCCTCCACCTTTTCAAACTTTTGCTGAGCTCTAATAAAATCGACAAATTCAATTTTCAATGTTTCATCGTAAATATCCTTTTCAAAATTCAATATATGTACTTCAATGGATTTTTTATTGTCATTAAATGTTGGTCGATTACCAATACTTACAACGCCTTTTAACCGACTTAGTTTATAATTTACAAAACAAGCATAAACTCCATCTGAAGGTATTAGTTTAAAAGAATCGTTTAACTGCAAATTAGCAGTTGGGAAGCCAATTGTTCTTCCAACCTGATTACCTTTAATCACTTTGCCTGAAAGTGAATACTGATAAGATAGAAGTTGATTTGCAAAAGAAACATTTCCATTTTGCAAAGCATTTCTGATTTTTGTTGAGCTAACAACTACCTCTTCAATATCTTGTTCTGGTATCTTCTCTACTTCAAAATCGAAATCTGCAGAAAGCTTAAGTAATTCATCGAAATTTCCCTTACGATTATGTCCGAATTGATGATCATAACCAACTACCATGCTTTTCATTTTTACTTTTTGCATTAAATATTCATCTACAAATTGCGGATGCGATAACTTTGAAAATTCAATTGTAAAAGGCTGAATTATTAAATGCTGAATACCGATAGAATCTAGCAATTCAATTTTTTCATCAATAGTATTTAGTAACCTTAAATTAAATTGTTCGGGAAATAAAATAGCACGAGGGTGCGGATTAAAAGTCATAACAACTGAATGTCCATTTTTTAGTTCAGCCGCATCCATTAACCGCTTTAAAATTTTTCGATGACCATAATGAACCCCATCAAAAGTTCCCATCGTTAAAACAATATTTGACAAATGCGGAAAATTATTTAAACCTTGGTAGACTTTCATTATTTATTTTCAGTTACTTAGCCACAATAAAATTGCTTTTCAACAGTTCTACGAAATTTGTCAAAAAGTTTAAGTAGGCCAAATTTAGAATTTATATTGGAGTTTATCCTTTTTTACCTACTTTTGCGCCTTGATAAAATAACCCCTAATAATTTCTTATCGAAATGAATAAAGGAAAAATTGTACAAGTAATCGGTCCAGTAATCGATGTAAGCTTTGAAGGTGAAGGAATTTCTTTACCCAATATTTTAGAAGCATTAGAAATTATTCGTCCAAATGGACAAAAAATCGTTTTAGAATGTCAGCAGCACATTGGCGAAGATACTGTGCGTGCGATTGCGATGGACTCTACAGATGGATTAGTTCGCGGAATGGATGTAATTTCGACAGGTTCGGCTATTAAAATGCCAATTGGAGATGTAATTAAAGGTCGTCTTTTCAACGTTGTTGGGGAGGCTATCGACGGTATCAATACAGTTTCAAACGAAGGTGGATTACCGATTCACCGTGATGCTCCGAGATTCGAAGATTTATCGACTGAATCGGAAGTACTTTACACGGGTATCAAAGTTATCGATTTGTTAGAACCATATTCAAAAGGTGGTAAGATTGGTTTGTTTGGTGGTGCGGGTGTAGGGAAAACAGTTTTGATCATGGAATTGATTAACAATATCGCAAAAGGATATGCTGGTCTTTCAGTTTTTGCTGGTGTAGGTGAGCGTACTCGTGAGGGGAACGATTTATTACGTGAGATGATCGAATCAGGCGTAATTAAATACGGAAAAGAATTCCAAGAAGGAATGGAAAAAGGGGACTGGGATTTATCAAAGGTGGATGTTAAGGAACTTGCTCAAAGTCAAGCTACGCTAGTATTCGGACAGATGAATGAGCCTCCTGGAGCACGTGCTCGTGTGGCTTTATCAGGATTAACAGTAGCGGAATATTTCCGTGATGGTGATGAGAAGTCAGGCGGACGTGATATCTTATTCTTTATTGATAATATCTTCCGTTTCACGCAGGCAGGTTCTGAGGTTTCGGCTTTATTAGGTCGTATGCCATCAGCAGTAGGTTATCAACCGACACTTGCTACTGAAATGGGATTAATGCAAGAGCGTATCACTTCAACTAAGCGAGGATCTATTACTTCAGTACAGGCGGTTTATGTACCTGCTGATGACTTAACCGATCCAGCTCCAGCTACCACATTCAGTCACTTGGATGCAACAACGGTATTAAGTCGTAAGATTGCCGAGTTAGGAATTTACCCAGCGGTAGATCCTCTAGATTCGACATCTCGTATCTTAACTCCTGCTGTATTAGGTGATGACCATTACAACACAGCTCAGCGAGTAAAAGAAATTTTACAGCGTTATAAAGAATTACAAGATATCATTGCTATTCTAGGTATGGATGAATTAAGCGACGAGGATAAATTGACAGTACACCGTGCTCGTCGTATTCAACGTTTCTTATCTCAACCATTCCATGTTGCAGAGCAGTTTACAGGATTAAAAGGAGTATTAGTGCCAATTGAAGAAACTATTAAAGGATTTAAAATGATTCTTGCTGGTGAAGTAGATGAGTATCCTGAAGGAGCTTTCAACTTAGTTGGAACAATTGAAGATGCTATTGAAAAAGGTAAAAAATTATTAGCTGAATCAAAATAATTAATAATATGTTTTTAGAAATTATAACACCCGATAAAAAGGTTTTTGATGGAGAAGTAGATTCTGTATCAGTACCAGGATCAAAAGGCTCATTTCAAATGCTTAACAAACACTCCTCTATTATTTCTACTTTAATCAATGGAACAGTGAAGGTGAAGGGCAAAAACGGCGAAGAATCTTTCGATGTAAAAGGTGGTGTTGTTGAAATGCTAAACAACAAAGTAATTATACTTGCTGAATCGATTTAATAGCTAAATCATAAATATTAAAAAAGCGATGCCTATAGGTGTCGCTTTTTTTTTGAAACTATTCACCCATAATTTTACACTACCTGCATTGATAATTTAAAATAATTGGAATTAATCGGTATATTTGAGTAGATGAAAAAAAGTATTGGATTTTTATTATTCCTATTGTTACCAGCAATCTCGTTTGCACAATTAACAACTTCATCTGCCAATACAGTTAATTTTCTAATCCAAAATATACTTGTAGGTTCTCCTTCCGTATATGTTTCTAATATTTCCTATACAGGTGCCCCTACCGCACGAGGAACATTTAATTGTGTTGGTGCTTGCAATGTTGGAATTGGAAGTGGTGTATTACTTACAACAGGCAATGTAAACAAAGCAATTGGTCCAAATAATAACACTGGTGCTGGACAAGGAAACAACACACCGGGTGATCCGGATCTTTTAACACTTGCACCTAATTCTATAGGCGCAACTGATGCCGCTGTTTTAAAATTCGATTTTATGGTTCCCAACGACTCCATAAAATTCCGTTATGTTTGGGGCTCTGAAGAGTATCATGACTATGTAACTACAGCTTGCAATGATGTTTTCGGTTTTTTTGTGAGTGGACCAAGAATAACAGGGAAAAAAAATATTGCATTAATCCCTGGAACAACTACATCTATCAGCATTAATAATGTTAACAATGGTCAATCATTTACAGGGGCGAGTTCAGGTCCATGTACCAATTGTCAATATTTTGTAGATAATTTTGGCAGTAATACCCTTCAATATGATGGTATGACCACCGTGCTAACTGCAGGTACAGATGTTTGTCCTTGTGAAGTATACACACTTAAATTAGCAACACAAGATTTTTGTGATCCTGCTTTTGATTCAGGAGTATTTTTCGAAGGAGGTAGCTTTCAACCTTCGGGGGAAATTCCAATTTTAAATGCTAATACAGGTATCGCCATTGGAGCAACAGATACCATGTTTATTTGTCCTGGCGATTCATTCCCTGTAACGTTACCGGCTTGCCGAAATCCGGTTTGGTCGACGGGTGATACAACAATGACTTTATGGATTTCTCAACCAGGCGTTTATTATGGTACTATTAGCAATTCAATTGGAACAAGTTTTTGCTTTGCATTCTCAACAATTATTCAGGTTGTAAACACAACACCAAACGCTACAATTGCCGTAACTGGGAATTTAAATTTATGTCCGAATGATAGCGTAGTTTTAACTGCATCCCAAGGCACTTCTTATTTATGGTCGAATGGAGCAACTTCACAAAGTATTATAGTACATAATGCAGGGACTTATTCCTGTACTGTTAGTTACAATGGATCCTGCGATGCATTTACAAATCCCGTAAACATTACACAAAGTGGAACACCAGCTGTAATTAATGCATCAGGACCAACAACATTCTGTAGTGGAGGGGCTGTAACATTAAACGCTGCGGCCGCACCAAATTACCAATGGTCAAATGGATCGAGTGCTTCATCAATTACTGTTAATACTTCAGGAACGTATACGCTTACCGTTAGTGATAACGGATGTATTGCAAATAGTTCTGTTGCAGTTGTTGCAAATCCGAATCCAACTCCTACAATCACAGGTCCTATTAATTCATGTCCCGGATTTAATGTACAATTATCTGCTGGAGCATTCACGAATTATTTATGGTCAACGGGAGTAAATACATCAACACTAAATACAACTACTAGCGGAACATTTACGGTTACAGTTACCGATGCCAACGGATGTACAGGACAGGATTCACATGCAGTGAATTTTTACAACACTCCTACTCCATCAATAACAGGAACACTTCAAATATGTGCAGGCAATAGCAGCAACCTTAATTCCGCAGGAAGTTATTCGCAATACTTATGGAGCAATGGGAACAACACCTCTTCCATCAATGTAAATACTTCCGGGACTTATACATTAACTGTAACAGATGTCAATAATTGTACAGCTTCTACAAGCGTAAACTTTACTGTTAATCCACTTCCAATAGCAAGCATCACTGGAGCCGCAGTTGTCTGCAGTGGCACATCTACAACTTACACCGCTAATCCGGCAGGTATAAATTATTTATGGAGTACAGGAGCAACAAGCAATACCATCAATGTATCAACTGCAGGAACCTACACTGTAACAACAACCGATAATAATGGTTGCAGCAATCAAACAAATCAACAACTAACGGTTACGAATAACCCCACTCCAGTTATTACTGGCGCTACTAGTGCTTGTCAGGGACAAAACATAACGCTTGATGCAGGAAGTTACACAGGTTATTTATGGTCGAATGGTGCTACAACTCAAACCATCAGTGTAAACAATAGCGGAACTTATTTTGTAACAGTAACCATCAATGGTGGCTGCACAGGATCTGCATCGAAACAGATTACCATTAATCCTTTGCCTACTCCAAGTATCAATGGAACACTTGCAATTTGTGCAGGACTATCAACTCAATTATCATCCAACGGAAATTACAGTAGCTATCAATGGAGCACAGGTGCAAATAGCAATAATATCACTGCAGCGACACCTGGGAATTATACTTTAACAGTAACTGATAATAATGGGTGCGTTGGAAGCACATCCGTTCAGTTAAATAATTATCCACTACCAACTCCTACTTTACCAGCTACCGTTAGTGTTTGCGCAGGCGATAGTACGAGCATTACACCTGGGAATTATTCTAATTATATTTGGAGCAATGGACAAACAAGTCCGAGTATATACATCAATTCTGCTGGAACATACACTGTTGAAGTAACAGATGTAAATGGTTGTAAAAACAACGCTACTACCAATCTTACTGTAAATAATTTACCGCTACCAGTTATTAGCGGACCAGCAACAACTTGCGTTAACATACCAGCGACTTTAAATTCAGGAACAGGATATGCGCAGTATTTATGGTCGACAGGCGAACCAACATCATCCATACAAACGAACATAGGAGGAAATTACACTGTAACGGTTACGGATATACGCGGTTGTAAAAACATCGCTAACTTTAGTTTATTGGTATTTCCTTTAGCAGATATGACAATCACAGGAGATAAAGACATTTGTGCAGGAGAATCAACAACTATTACAGGAATAGCAGGACAAGGAACTTATTTATGGTCGACAGGAGAATTAAGTCCAGCAATTACAATAAATCAAACGGGCATTTATACATTAACAATTACGACGAGCAATGGCTGCATCAGCGCAAATAGTTATAATGTGAATGTACATTCAAATCCAAAAGTAAACTATACTTATTTCCAGCAAATAAGTTGTGAGTCGATTGGAATACAAATTGTGAACTCCTCTACTTTTGATCAAGGATCAGTATTTACATGGACCTTTGGCGATGGTAATGACGGAAATGGTGCCAGTCCTTCTTATGTATATGCCGATACTGGCAGCTATATGACTACTTGTTTAATTACTAGTCCGTGGGGTTGCACAGGTATTGACTCATTAATTGTGCAACTCAATACACCACCTTTGCCAGAGGCAGGGTTTATAAAATCAGATGCTGTAGTAAGCATCTTCAATTCAGAAGTTCAATTCTTGAACAAATCAAAAAATGCCACGAAATACAAATGGAGTTTTGGCGATGATCAATCATCTACCGATGCAAATCCAACTCATAAATATGATCGTGTAGGAACGCATGTAGTTAAACTAATAGCATACAACGAAGCATCGTGCTACGATGAATATGAAGAGACAATAGAAGTTGTTCAGTTTTTTGTACCGAATAGCTTTACACCTAATAACGATGGCAAGAACGATGTATTTTTTGATGGTACACCTGCTATTAATGTGAATTCATATAACATGAAAGTCATTAACAGATTGGGTGGTGTGATCTATGAAACAGATTCCTATTATCAGCCATGGGATGGTAATATGCCAGACGGAACTCAAGCCCCTGAAGGTGTTTTTGCCTATGTAATTCGCATCCTTTCGGAGAATAATAAAGTGTACGATTTTAAAGGCACTTTTAGTTTGATTCGCTAATCTTCTTAATCAGTTGCATTTTTGCCTTTTTCAGATAAACTTGTTGTTTATATAATCTGAATTTTGTTTCTTTATGATTACTAAAAATCTAACCATGAGAAAAAAATTACTCTTAATTATTTTTTGCTTTGTAAGTGTTATGAGCTACTCTCAAACTATCAAAGTATTATTTGATGCGAAGAAAGCAGAAATGGCTGCAAGTGCAGACTGGATTGTTGATGCTGATTTGTATAATATTGGTACAGGAACAGGCGGTGCAATGACTACAGGAAGTGGAAACGAAGCGAACCCTCAACGCTATCCTACTCCTGCGCAATCAGGAATCACTGCAACAACTGCTGAGACATTTTGGAAAGGTGGTTTGTCAGCATGGGGAGTTGCTTGTGCAAAGCTTGGCTACACAGTTGAGACACTACCTAACAGCGGAACTATTTCTTATGGTAACACTGCCAACGCTCAGGATTTAGCAAACTACAAAGTATATGTCGTTTGTGAACCTAATATCAAATATACAGCTGCAGAAAAAACTGCTTTGATGCAGTTCGTACAAAATGGTGGTGGATTATTTATCATTGCTGACCATACAGTATCTGACAGAAATAATGATGGATTTGATTCACCTGCCATCTGGAATGATTTCTTCAATACTAATGGTATTAAAACAAATCCTTTTGGTTTTACATTCGATTTAGCAAACTTCTCTCAAACAACAACAACATTCGCAAATCTAGCTACAAATACAATTTTACATGGCTCTGCAGGAAACCCAACTAAAATGAAATTTGCTAACGGAACATCAATGACATTAAATAAAACAGCTAATGCAAATGTGGTTGGATTAGTTTATAAAACAGGTTCATCTACAACAGGAACAGCAGGATGTATGTTTGCAAGTTCTAAATATGGAACAGGAAAAGTTGTTGGATTAGGAGATAGCTCACCTCCAGATGATGGAACAGGAGATACAGGTGATGTTTTATATAACGGTTGGACAGTAGATGCTAGTGGTGATCATGCAAGAATTATTATGAATGCTACTATCTGGCTAACAAATACAGCCGCTCGTATTGGTGATGATGAGAATGGCAATTTTGTAAATGTATGGCCAAATCCGTTTAACGAAGAATTAAATGTGAGTTTTGTAAATGATCAAGTAGAAACGGCTGTTGTTTCATTATATGATTTGAGTGGAAGAATGATTTCATCTCAGGAATATCAAACAGTTGATGGTGTTAACCAAATTACTGTTGCTAGTAACGAATTATCAAAAGGATCTTATATTGTTACTGTCGCGAAAGGTGGTTCAATGATCAGCAAGAAAGTAATGAAGTTTTAATTATTTGAAATTAAAAGTTAAAAATTAGATGACATTAAACTCCAATCGTAAAGTTTTACTCTTCATCTTTCGATGTTTATTCTTTTTTGCTTTTTTATCCCCATCAATTTGTTTAGCACAAATGGATCGTGGATATGGATATGAAGATGATGATGATGAACCTATGACGATGGAAAGTGTAGAGGATGGTTTAATTATGGGAGCTATTTTAGCAGGAGCGGGATTTTTATTTACACTGATACCCTTTACCAATACATTAGGAAAAGTTTTTATTGGAATTGGTGCCTTTGTTGGAATTGGCGGTTTAGTAATTTACATTCTTGAAAGACTATTCTATTTACTAGGTTTAGCATTAAATCTTGGATTTAAACTCGCAATTATCGGAATAGCCATTTATCTTGCTTTTAGTATAGTTAAATATTTATATGACTTGGTCTTTGGTAAATAATCATTATTAAAAGAAAACACACAAAGGGACTTCGGTCCCTTTTTTATTCAGAAACTATATCGTAATATTGCAATATTAAAATACAATGGGACTAACTAAATCGGAACATTATACAACCAAGCAAAATCAAATTGCGGTTTTGTTAAAAGCAATTGCTCATCCTGCGCGTATTGCTATTATCGAGTATTTACTGAAGAAAGAAGAGTGTATCTGCAACGATTTAGTCAATCATCTTCCATTATCACAACCTACCGTATCACAACATCTAAAAGAACTTAAAAATGCAGGAATCATCAAAGGAAGTATAGAAGGAAACGCTATCTGTTATTGCCTTGATGAAAAAGTATTATCGAAAATAGAAGGTTACTTTTCTGAAGCTAACCAAAAAATAAAATCGAAAAATATCACTTGTTGCTAAAACAATTTTTTATGAAAATATCTGAATTTCTTTATGCCCTATCTGGATTAGAATCGTTGGTTATTACCAATGAAAACGGCCAGCCTATCCCCGCTCATTTTCATGTTACGGAAGTAGGTCAAACAACTAAAAATTATATCGATTGCGGAGGAACTGTTCGAGAAGATAAATGCATCTCTATGCAATTATGGTTGGCAGAAGATGTTGACCATCGTTTGTCGCCACAAAAATTAGCTTCCATCATTTTACAAGCAGCCACCCTATGGAATCAGGAAGATTTACCAATAGAAATGGAGTATCAAGAAAACACTATTGGAAGATATGATTTGTCATTGAATAATGGCGTTTTTAAATTGCTGACTAAGCAAACAGCTTGTTTAGCTCCTGATCAATGTGGAGTGCCTCAAGAAAAAGTCAAATTAAATTTATCAGAAATAAATCTAGCGACTACTTGCAAACCAGGTAGCGGATGTTGTTAATCTATTGAAGAATGAAAGAGTTAGTTATCAAATACAAAAAACCTATTGTTATTATTATTGGCCTTATTACTTTGAATATTGTCTTCGGATTTGATCCACGATTTACACTCATTAACCTTTTATGGTTGCTAGTATGAAAAAGAACATTCTTGTTTTATGCACAGGCAATAGTTGTCGCAGTCAGATGGCGCATGGCTACCTACATCATTTTTACGGCAACGAAATGAATGTTTACAGTGCGGGTATCGAAACGCATGGAGTTAATCCGAGAGCCATTGCTATTATGAAAGAAGATAACATTGATATTTCGAATCATACTTCTAACAATGTGAATGAGTATTTAGAAATTCCGTTTGATGTAATACTTACTGTTTGCGATCATGCAGCAGAAAATTGTCCTTATATACCTGGCAATGCTTTTCGCATTCATCATTCATTTTCTGATCCATCAAAACTAAATGGAACGGAAGATGAAATTCATCAGGCATTTGAAAAGACGCGCAACGAAATAAAAGACTATTGCGCTAAGCTGAAAGAAAAAACGAATTGGTAATTAAAATACAATTCCGCAAATAACAATCTTGCTCATTTTTAGTTCTTGCCCGGCAGTTAAAGCTGTACCAGGGACAATATTATTCATCTGATAAATTTTCTTCTGACGAACACCATATGCTTGCGCGATATCATACATTGTCTCGCCTTCTTTTACTGTATATGTTTCAACTTCTGCTCTACCCTTTTTAGGATTCAGGAAAACAATATCGCCAATATGTAGAATATCATTTTTCTCTGCTTCATTGTATTCTAAAATTTGCCAGAGTTCCAGTTTGTATTGCTTCGCGATTTTTAAATACGAATCTGATTTTTCTACATACACAAAAGGAATATTATTAATCGTAGCTAATCCGTTAAGCACTTTCACACGCGGAGTAACCTTCACGCGTATAGGCTTGTTATCTTCATTAACTACATTTTTCTTCTCTTTATTCTTCTCCACTTTTACATCTGCGATTGGTTGAGGAGTACCACCTTCATCCAGTGCTTGCAAATTATAACGCTCAATAATTTCAATCAGCTTATCAGCATAAGCGGGATTAGTGGCATAACCCGCCTGCTTTAATCCGTTAGCCCAACCTTTATAATCAGAAATAGAAAGGTCAAATAAAAACTTATAACGATCACGAGTGCGAAGGAAATTACTATGATCATCGTACGACTCCTCTACCGAATTATACTTACGAAAACACTCGTTGGGGGCATCATCATCCATGTAATAGGTATCGCCGCCCCAGTCTTTATGACACTTTACTCCAAAATGATTTTTCGCAATACTCGCCAATGCACTATTTCCGTAATCCGATTCAAACATTCCTTGCGCCATGGTAATAGATGCAGGGACACCGGTCTTTTTCATATCAGCGATTGCTGCTTCTTTAAACTGCGAGATATATTGTTCAGCTGTTAAGCGAGGTTCATCTTGTGCGATGGAAGGTGTGATGAATAATCCTAATAGAAATGTCAGGAGGGCAAACTTTTTCATGCTTCAAATTTACAACAGAATGGAAGGGCTTCTACCAATGTAAAACGTGTTAATGAACATTGTATTGTTAATGGGCTGGCAGATACTGCAAACCGCCTGTGTGAATGGCTAAAATGTTATCAGCAGGAGAAAACAATCCGTTGGAAAGCATTTTGAATAATGCGTAAAACATCTTCCCTGAATAAATCAGTTCAACTTCGAAATCGTTTACTCCGTTAAACTGACTTACAAATTCTAATAACGATGTGGTTGTTTTTGCATAACCTCCGTGATGATAACCATCGTGAACAGTATAGTTTGAAATAGTTATTTTTTCTTCGTTGGCTAAGAACGTTTCAATATTTTTTTGCAGAAAGTCTTTTCCTTTTAACACAGCAATTCCGTGAACCGTTTGAGGTGATTGCTGTCCGCGGATAATACCCGCGATTGTTGCGCCTGTTGCGATGGGCAATACTAAATGATTAAACGTTGCTGGAATATAATCGATGATTGACTGACAACCTTGCACTGCTAATTGATTGGAGCCACCTTCGGGAAGGATGAGTGCATTAGAAAACTGACTAAAGTAATCGTGTTGGAAGTTATTACATAGTTCGCGATAAAGCCCCGCATGCACAAATTGGATATCGACATTTAAACTACGTAACCTCGTTAGCGTTAGACTCTTTTCAACCATAGATTCATCACCACGGACAATGGCTATGAAATTTTTAGTTGGAAATAATTCACGTAGCGAAGCAAATGCAGCCAGGTGATTAGAAAACGCTCCTCCAAAGGTGATTATAGTTTGATGATTTGCTTTTTTTATTTCATCGATGTTATATAGTAGTTTGAAATATTTATTCCCTCCCAAATACCGATCAATTGCATCGAGTCGCAATACAGAAACATTACTGATTTCCGAATCAGGGAAATTAACTTTTTGGATGGGGATTGATACAGGTTTATTCAACATTTGGGATGTAAAAATACGGGATTATAATGGATTGAGACCTCTCCCTACCTCTCCAAAGGAGAGGAGATAATTTGCTAAGTCCCTCCTTCGGAGGGATTTAGGGAGGTCTAAAATTTATGCAATGTAGACAGACCTCTCAAAGGAGAGGAGATAATTTACTAAGTCCCTCCTTCGTAGCGATGCTTCGCTAGGATTTAGGGAGGTCTAAAATTTATGCAATGTAGACAGACCACTCCAAGGAGATGAGATTGTTTTTCAAGTCCCTCCTTTGGAGGGATTTAGGGAGGTCTGAAATTTAATAAAAGAGAACCTCTTTTTTCTTGCACACTATCGTTTAAATACTTACCTTTGATAGCAACTAACGACAACCTATTTTATATGAATTACGCAGTAATCGCGGCATCAATTAAAAAAACAATAATTGGCCGCAAAACAAAATCAATTATCGCAGCGCTATTATTAGCTGGAAGCGGTGCCTTTGCGCAAGTGCCTTCGTACGTACCTACCAGCGGACTCGTAGGCTGGTGGCCGTTTAATGGCAATGCAAATGATGAAAGTGGAAATGGGAATAATGGGATGGTACAAAATGGTGCAAGTTTGACTTTAGATCGTTATGGTAATTCTAATAGTACTTATGATTTCGATGGAAATGATGACCAAATCTATATAAACAATTCAAGTAGTTTGTCGCCAAATCAATACGTGACTGTCAATTCTTGGATTTACCCTAGGGCTTATGAGGACGGAAAATTTATTTTAGTTAAAGGCTCTCATGTTAATTTAAGTACTAGAAGTTATGGTTTGTTAGGTCCAGAATCTAACCAAAAAGCGCAATTTAGAGTGAGTAATTCGAACACGGAAATAGGTGTGTATTCTTCAACCAATATTTCACTTAATAGTTGGACAATGGTTACTGGTGTTTACGATGGGAATTCCATCAAAATTTTCGTTAATGGTGTTTTTGATGGTCAAATTTCTTTATCGGGTTTAATTAATCAAACCAGTGAACCACTAACATTTGGGAGCCATAAATATTATAATTTTTCAGATTATTGGTATAATGGTAAAATCGACGACATCGGCATTTGGAATCGTGCATTAACCCAACAAGAAATTACAGCACTATACAATGCTCAATCTTGCAATAGTACAAACAACACCATCACTGCTGATGGTCCAACCACTTTCTGCGCGGGCAACTTTGTGAACTTAACAAGTGATGTAGCTGGTGCAACTTACCAATGGAAAAGAAATGGAATAAATATTACAACTAACGGAACTTCTAAAACTTATAAAGCTTCCTCAACAGGTTCTTATACATGTGTAGCTACTTGTAACGGCACTGCATTAACGAGCAATGCAATTGCTGTAACTTCTAAAACCAATGCAGCTGCATCAGTATCTGCCAGTGGAGCAACTTCGTTCTGTACTGGTGATAGCGTAACACTTAACTGCACTAACTTAGGCAGCAACTACAGTGTACAGTGGTATCGTACCAATATCTCAATGGAGAATGCAACTGCTTACTCACAAGTTGTAAAACAACCAGGCACCTATAAAGTCGTAACAAAAAACTTAACTAACGGCTGCTCTCGCATTAGCGGTAGTAGTGCGGTGGTTGCGGTGAATTGCAGAATTGCTGGAGATATTACTTCTGGTACTCCTACTCCACTTTCAGAAAGTGAAGCAAAGTTTACAGCTAATGAATTATCGCAAGGGGTTAACATTTTCCCGAACCCTAACAACGGTTCATTTACATTCGCCTATGATGGAGAAGAATATGGTGATGCAGTTTTACAAGTCATCAATAGCATGGGACAAATGATTTACAATACCAACGTCAATGTCACCGAAGGCGGTTATACGCAAGAGTTACAGTTAGGAGAAAATTCTACAAAAGGTATTTACATTGTTCGTTTGTTGATTAATGGAAATAGTTATGATAGTAGGGTTTTGGTGAGGTAGTTGACCTCCCTAAATCCCTCCGAAGGAGGGACTGTTAATCAGACTCCTCTCCTTTGGAGAGGTTGGGAGAGGTTTTAAATTAATAGTGAATCTATTCAAATAACAAAAAAGCATCGGAAATACCGATGCTTTTTTTGTTATGATATATTCCAATCAATCTGAGTATCTTTTTAAAAAATCAGAAATTGAAACAATCTTAGTTTGATTAGTCTTTTTTAGAACTAATAAATCTTTATCTCCAGTAATTAAAAATGTAGCTTTCCCATCTTTTGCTAAGGCAAGTAAAAAATCGTCATTAGCATCTCTAGATAATTTCACTTTGGAAGTAACATTGACTAATTCCCCATATTCATTAAAGAACAACATCAATGTATTCAGATCTTCTTTACTGATATACTTTTTAAATTTTGGTCTGCTCAAAACAGTAATCAACTCATCAATTAGTTCATTACTCAACAAAAGTGTTGCTTTATTCTCAATGATTATTTTATCGAGCTTTGAGTAATCGCGATTAATTAAAAAACTAATAAAAATATTAGTATCAACGATTATTCTTTCCTTTTTTAGAGGCATATCTTTTAACTCTTACAGATTCTACTTCTTTGCTGATAATATCGTCTGATATTTTACCTTTCGATTTTGTTCTCAACTTTTTCAAAAACTTAGAAAAGTCTGTTTTCTTTTCTCGTTTGATAGAAATCAGATTTAAATCTTCTAGATCATCTAAAAGCTGACTCGCCTTTGGGTGAAGCAATTCTATACGTAATGAATCCATAATGTGAATATAGGTTGTATTTTAACGAAAAGCAAATTTTAAAGTGGATTAAGTTTATGTTGTGAAGAAATCGATAGGGTTTGAGGATTTACTTATCATGTAGGCCAACTCCTTCTACTCCTTTTTTATGACATAATTCTTGAACGTTCTTTCTTTTGTCTTGACACAAAATGAAAGAACCAAAGAAAAAGTCAAGGCTGCACTTTATTCTTTTGCACGCAAATTTTTTCCTTGATAAAATTGCTACAAATTCAGTGATTTCCTCACAGGCTCGGAACTTCTGAATTTGTTTAACGCAATTTTACCTTCGTCAAAAACCGAATAAACTGAGGCCGTTTTATCTTTTTTTAATATTATAATTTGAAATAATGTCCGCCTTAAAGTTATTGAGGAAATAAGATGCTGTAGAAAGTAGCGATTAGAAATAAGCGCTGTTTGAGACCTGTAGTAAAATACTACAGGCCGAGTTCGATTATTTCTGCTACGTACGAAAGCAGCTCCTCAATAAGTTTACAGCGGTGGCATTTTTGCCTACTTTTTTTGCTAGAGAAAAAAGTAGGAGCCTTCACGGCTGGAGTGAAAAGAATATTTTATTATGCAGCTATTTATTTTTGTATGAATCTAAAACGATTAGCTTAACAATAAATCAACTACCTTCACATCATGAACACAAACGATTATATCGAACAGAATAAAGCTTCGTGGAATGGAAAGACAGAACTGCATTTTCATTCTGAATTTTATAATACACCAGCATTTATTGATGGGAAGAATACACTGAATGAAATTGAATTAATCCTCTTAGGTGATGTGCGCGGAAAGAAAATTTTACACCTGCAATGTCATTTTGGACAAGACACACTTTCGCTACAGCGGTTAGGCGCATCCGTTACGGGTGTCGATTTTTCAGATGCGGCGATTGAAAAAGCAAAACAGTTAAATACACAACTCGGACTAAACGCAAATTTTATTTGTTGTGATTTGTATAGTCTGCCCGAGCATTTGCAAAATGAACAGTTCGATATTGTATTTACCTCGTATGGTACGATTGGTTGGTTACCCGACATCGATAAATGGGCCGAGGTAGTTGCGCGTTATTTAAAACCTGATGGTAAATTTGTATTCGCGGAGTTTCATCCTGTAATATGGATGTATGATAACGACTTTACTAAAATTACTTACTCCTATTTTAAGCAAGATGCAATCATAGAAACGGAATCGGGTTCGTATGCATCGCGTGAAAGTGGAGAACCATTTACAACGATTACCTGGAACCACTCGATTGGCGAGGTAGTAACTGCATTGGTAAAACAAGGATTAAAAATCAGCGCCTTACAGGAATACGATTATTCGCCTTACAGTTGCTTTTCATTTGCTGAGGAATCGGAACCAGGAAAATTCAGAATTAAAGGAATGGAAAATTTTGTTCCGATGGTGTATTCGCTGGTGGCTGGTCGGTAAACACCCTTTTAAAATCTGCGACTGATTCAGTACCTTTGCATCATGGGATTTGCGGATAAATTTGATAAGGAGGATTATTACCTTTCGCCAGAAGGGTTTATCGTTTTTACCGAAAAATACCATTTGAAAAGAGGTCATTGTTGCCAGAGTGGTTGCAAGCATTGCCCTTGGGATTACAAAAATAAAATGCAGAAGAAAAATAACCCCGAAGCAGATGCAAAAGGGTAAAAAATGAACGAGAATTTAAACTTAAATTAAACACTTGCGTTAGGGATAGGAACGGTTATCCTTTTTTGCCTGCAAAAAAGATAAGAGTGAATAGCCCGACCCTGAAGTGTGGCTTGCGCAGCAAGACTCTACTTCGGGGGAACGCCCAAAAGAAAATAAATAAATTATGATTACTTCGACCAATCAGGAGAAACTGGATTTAACGAAAACGAAAACGCCAACAGGCACTACTTTGTCTTGCAAAGGATGGATTCAAGAGGCTGCGTTGCGCATGTTGCACAACAACCTTGACCCCGATGTGGCAGAGCGCCCAGAGGATTTAATTGTTTACGGCGGACGAGGAAAGGCAGTACGTAATGTGGAGTCGTTTCACCTAATTGTGAAAGCCCTTAAAGATTTAAATGATGATGAAACGTTGGTTGTTCAGAGTGGAAAGCCAGTAGCAATTCTACCAACACACAAGGATGCCCCTCGTGTTATCATTAGCAATTCGCAGTTAGTACCGAAGTGGGCAACGTGGGAACATTTTGATGAGTTAGAAAAGAAAGGTTTGATGATGTATGGTCAGATGACTGCTGGCTCATGGATTTACATTGGCTCGCAAGGTATTGTGCAAGGTACTTACGAAACATTTAACGCTGTTGCTGAAAAACATTTTGGCGGTTCGTTAAAAGGTCGTTTGTGTGTAACAGCAGGACTAGGTGGTATGGGTGGAGCTCAGCCGTTAGCCATCACCATGGCAGAAGGTACTTGCCTTGCTGCTGAGGTTGAAGAATGGCGCGCGCAAAAGCGTATTGAAACGCGTTACTTAGACGTGATTGAACATGATATTGATAAAGCAATTGATTTAGCTTTGGAGTTTAAAGCGAAGGGAGAGAATAAATCGATTGGTGTAATTTGCACAGCAGTAAAGTTACTTCGCCGAATGAAAGAGCGTGGTATTGTACCTGATGTTTTAACCGATCAGACATCGGCGCATGATCCTTTAGTTGGTTATTTACCCGAAGGTTTATCGAATGAAGAAGCGAATGTTTTACGTGAAAAAGATCCGAAGCATTTAGTAGATTTAAGCTATGATGCAATGGCTGAACACGTGCAGTTGATGTTGGATTTACAAGAGATGGGTGCAATCACTTTTGATTACGGAAATAATTTAAGAGCACGTGCGCAAGAGCGAGGAATTAAAAATGCATTTGATTTCCCAGGCTTCGTACCTGCGTATATTCGTCCGTTGTTTTGCGAAGGAAAAGGTCCTTTCCGTTGGGCTGCTTTATCGGGCGACCCAGAAGATATTCGTGTAACGGATGAGGCTATCCTTAATTTATTCCCAGATAATGTTAGCTTGCACCGTTGGATAAAAATGGCGCAGGAGCGTATTGCTTTTCAAGGATTGCCAGCTCGTATTTGCTGGATTGGTCAAGGTGATAGAGAGAAAGCTGGTTTGTTGTTTAATGAATTAGTAAGAACAGGAAAAGTGAAAGCGCCGATTGTTATTGGTCGTGATCACTTAGATACTGGTTCTGTGGCTAGCCCTAACCGTGAGACAGAAGCAATGTTAGATGGTTCGGATGCTGTTGCTGACTGGCCAATTTTAAATGCGTTGATTAATACTGCAGGTGGTGCATCGTGGGTAAGCTTACATCATGGTGGTGGCGTTGGAATGGGTTATTCTATTCACTCAGGAATGGTTATCGTTGCTGATGGTACCGATGATGCAGCAGTACGTTTGAAGCGTGTGTTACATAACGATCCGGGCATGGGAGTTATTCGCCACATGGATGCAGGTTATGATATTGCACTAGACACAGCAAGAAAACATCGTTTAGATATTCGCGAGCGATTAAAATAAAATTTAGTAGATAAAAGGAACCCCGTAGTACGTACTACGGGGTTTTTATTGAATTGAAGTGTTATTATTTGACTTTGATGACACGTGTAGAGAGGGTGATATTCTCATTTTTCACCTCTAAAAAATAAACTCCTTCGGGAAGATTGCTTGTTTCCAATTGGAAATCGCGACTGTTAAAATGCTCTACTGTTTTTGTTTGAATGATTTGTCCGAGTGGGTTCACAATATTAATCATCACTTTTTGTCCGTTGAATGTTGGACAATTTACATTGATGGTATTTTTAAAAGGATTTGGAGCTGCTGTTAACAAACTGCTGTTCGACACATAGCCGATACCGGTAGTGTTGATGGTTACGCATCCGTTAACGATAGTACGATTCGCTTCTTCATAATCGGAGTTTACTGCTGCATAAAAATTATCGATGCATACCAAGTTAGATGTTGTAGACTGATAATGTACTCTGAACATCGGAATAGCTAGCGTTTGTTTAGTTAACGATACTTCGTCAATTGCTAAAGCCACTACTCTACCATTAGCAGGAACAAAGGCTATGTAAGGGTTAAACAGCGGATTAATGTTTTTAATTGAATCGATAATCAATCCGGAGATATGAAAATCTACTGCAAGTAATCGTCCATCAGGATTAGCAATGGCTACATCAATAAATTTATCTTGTGTGTTTACACTATCGATGCTGATATAAACAGTTTGAGTAACGTTCTTTAAGTTGCGAGGAAAATCGCAATGGGTATGTGTAATACTTGTTCCGTTGGGATGCGTATGTGTTCCAGCTGAATCGCGAATACAACCATTCAATTTAGCAGCATCGGTAACCGTTAAAGTATTATCACCATTTAAGTCGTTGCACGGAGTTGCATTAGCAAGGTTTACAATATCGTAGCAATAGTTGACTAAGTCAATTGAATCACGATCAGCATCAATATCCCAATCGCCCGACAAACGCGAACCATTACAATCGCCGATACAATCTTTCTTTGCTAATCCGAAGG
>CALQOD010000038.1 GCA_943332105.1 Chitinophaga pinensis
CTTTTCTTTAGAAGCTATCAAATGAAGTGAAACCAGGAACAATATTAAGTGAGGTACAACTAAACGCTGCATTAAAATCGGTGCACAAAGAGTTTAGTGACTTGGGAATTTGGAATCCTAAGGTTAAAACGTATCATGCCAATGTGTATCTATGTAATATTCCTCGAATTAATTCTGTTGGTTTTTTTATGCATGACATTGGCGTAAAGGAATATTTGTTAGGGTATGAAAGAGGTAGTATTTACATCCCCTCTGTTGTTTTGGATACTGTTTTTTGGATTAACTGTTATACATTGCGAGATGTTGTTCGTCACGAATATGCGCATGCATTTGCACATTATTATCGACGTTTAATTATGCGTTCGGCAGAATTCAAAAAAGTTTTTGGTGGACAATATATCTCTTATAATCCTTCTGAGATGGAGGATGATTCATACTTGACTAGTTATGCCAAGTCAATGCCTATGGAGGATTTTGCTGAAACTTTTATGGTATATGTGAGGAGGAAAGGAGTGTTGCCTAAAAAATATACCAATAAAAAATTGATTTTAAAATGGAAATTTATCGTCAAAGTTATAAAAGCAATAAAAACATCCTCAAAGATTAATTTAGGTAGTAGTGAGTTTAAAGTGCCAACTAAAAAAGCAATTGTAAAAAAGAATTTTCAGATGAAAAGCTTTTTCAAGAAAGTAGTGAACTTAAAATCATTTAATTAGAATTTTTCGAATACAAACGATAAGAGTAGTATACCGGTATTGCTGTAAGTAGGATAATGCCAGAAATAAAAAGCGATGAACTATAATTGTTAGGTATAATTAAAATAATTGTAGTTAAAATTATGTTCCCCCACACCCAAATTTTCGAACTGAACAAATGCGTTTTTCTCCAGATATCATCACTCTCTAATGTCCATGGTGTACGAATACCAAAGAAATAATTTGGCTTTACATTTTTCATTAAAAAGCCTAAGCAAATAAAGAATAAGCTAAGAGAAATAAAAATTATTTTTTCAAAGCTTTCGATTGGGTGTTGAATGCAATAGTTTTTAGTCATCACTACAATCAAAAACATAATACCACTTATGAAAATTGTCACCACCCACGAAGCAATATTCATTATGGGATTAGATGGTTCTGTTTTTCTTTTTGGATCAATTGAATTACCATTGAGAATCATGGCTGAACTTCCAACTACTATCAGTCCCATAACAATTAAAACACCCAACATAAATCCTTTCGAATGAAAATCATTTGGACGAAAGTTGAAATCGTAATGTGTTGGAACTTCTTCAGGAAGTATATTCCATAATGATAGATAGTATAAAACTGGTATCAGGGTAATTAGCCATTGAAGCATTAACTGTTTTTTGATCTTCATTTGTCCTTAAGTTATTAACTAATAAGCAAAATAACATTAATACTTTTTAATATTTGTCAAAATCAAAATATTTTTGCGCCCCCTCTAAAATTCAATTGATAAAAATGAAAAGAAATATAAGGGGTTACATGTATATTTTAGAATGTGCAAGTGGCTCCTATTACATTGGTAGTACTCGGAACTTGTCTAAGAGAGTATCTACGCATCAAAATGGAAATGGAGCCAATTATACTAAAAAAAATTTGCCAGTTTGTTTAGTTTATTTCGAAGAGTTTGATCAGATTTGGAAAGCATTTTATAGAGAAAAGCAAATTCAAAGATGGACGAGTAATAAAAAATCGGCTTTGGTAAATGGGGAGATTAAAAAGTTGAAGGATTTTGCAGCTTGCAAGAATGAGACAAGTCATCTAAATGTTTCCTTCGACTCCGCTCAGGAAACAAACGACTCCGCTCAGGAAACAAAGCCAACGGTCACTTCGGCTGCGCTCAGTGACCAGAAGGGAATGGATATAGGTCATTGAGCGAAGTCGAAATGACCAAAAGGGAATGGATATAGGTCGTTGAGCGAAGTCGAAATGACCGAATATGCACGGTCATTGAGCGAAGTCGAAATGACCAAAAGGGAATGGATATAGGTCGTTGAGCGAAGTCGAAATGACCAGAAGGGAATGGATATAGGTCATTGAGCGAAGTCGAAATGACCGAATATGCACGGTCATTGAGCGTAGTCGAAATGACGTGTATATGATTTAAATCGATGTTCCCACTTATTCTTTTCATCAATAATGCCTTGTTCTTCACTCACTAATTCCCATTCATCATAATTAATTTCTGGAAAGAACGTATCTCCTTCAAAATCGTGAAGCACTTCTGTAATGTAAAGCTTGTTAGCTAACGGCAACGACTGTCCGTAAATTTCGCTTCCTCCAATTATAAAAACTTCTTCTTCGCCAGTACAACTATCAATTGCAGCATCTAACGAATTAAAAATATGCGCACCTTCTAGTTGGTATTCAGTATTACGAGTTACAATGATGTTTTTTCGGTTGGGTAATAATCTTCCAATCGACTCATATGTTTTGCGTCCCATTATAATTGGGTGTCCGTTGGTAATTGCTTTGAAATGTTTTAAGTCGTTAGGCAAATGCCAAATCAATTGATTGTCTTTGCCAATCACGCGATTATTCGCAAATGCTACAATTATTGAAACTATCATATCTAAACAGCAACAATAGCCTTAATAGCGGGGTGCGACTGATAATTTTCGAAAGCAATATCTTCGTAAGTAAAATCGAAAATATTTTTTACTTCTGGATTTAATTTTAAAGTAGGTAAGGGTAGAGGCGATCGTGTTAATTGTAAATTTACTTGTTCAAAATGATTACTGTAAATATGTGCATCACCAAGTGTGTGGATAAAATCTCCTACTTCTAAATCGCATACCTGCGCCACCATATGCGTAAGTAATGCATAGGAAGCAATATTAAAAGGAACACCTAAAAATAAATCGGCACTTCGTTGATATAACTGACAACTTAATTTTCCATCAGCCACATAAAATTGAAATAAGATATGACATGGAGGTAGTTTCATTTTTGAAATTTCACTCACATTCCACGCATTAACTAACAGTCTTCTTGAGTCAGGATTGTTTTTTATCTGATCAATACACTGAGAAATCTGGTCAATATGCTCTCCATTTGCCGAAGGCCATGAACGCCATTGATAACCGTAAACAGGACCTAAATTTCCATTCTCGTCTGCCCATTCATCCCAAATTGATACGCCGTTATCTTTTAGATATTTAATATTTGTTTCGCCTTTTAAAAACCAAAGTAATTCGTGAACAATTGATTTAGTATGAACTTTCTTTGTTGTAACTAATGGAAATCCTTCTTGCAAATTAAATCGCATTTGATAGCCGAATACACTTAATGTTCCAGTTCCGGTTCTATCTTCTTTGCTTGTTCCATGCTGCATTACATGTCGTAGTAAATCGTTGTATTGTTGCATGGCAATTAATTGTTTTTATCCTCAGGAGGAATATGGAGATTCTTAAATATGTTTTCAATTTTCTCTACATAATCAAGACTGTCGTCATGAAAAAATTCTAATTCTGGAATTATGCGCGCTTGTTTTCCAATTCTTAATCCTAATGATTTTCGAATTGCATTTTTATGAATGGATAATTGCTTTAAAATTGATTTTGGATCTGCAACTTTAAACATACTCAATTGTATTCGTGCTAATCCAAGGTCAGATGTAACACGAGCACTAGTTATTGTAATAAAATGTTGACCAAACCAGTTTCTTCCTTCCCGCTGAAAAATTTCTCCCAGCTCTTTTTGAATTAGTTTAGCATATTTCTGTTGACGAACGGAATCCATAGAGCAAAGGTAAAGAAAAGGCTATGAATTATTACAACCCCGTGCAATATTTTCCAAAGAATCAAGTTTTTGATTTATCGCAATTTATACTGCATTAATTGTCCTGGAATCTTATAACTTTGAACCATTAATATTTACAACCATGAAAAAAATTTGTTGGATTGCTTTTGCAACTATTTCCTTGTTTATTGCTTCTTGTTCTGATGAAACAGTTGATCCCACTGTTGACGCTAGAGATAAATTTACTGGTGACTGGATTTGCAAGGAAACAATATCGGGTACGCCAAGTTCATTCACGATTACTATCTCAAAAGTCGGTTCTAGCGATTCTTTAAAGATTAGTAATTTTAGTAATTATGGAACTACATTAGACCAAACCCATGCTGAGATATCAGGAAATTCAATTGTTATTCCGTATCAAGAAATAACACAAACTAATATAGTTGTTCAGGGGTCTGGAATTTACAGCAGTAGTGGCGGAGAAAAAATTAATATGAATTATACTACTGATGGCCAAACTGCAACAGCTGTTTGTACGAAGTAATAGGTTAGTCTTTTCCTTCTACGTTTTCACCATTTACAACTACCATCTTTACCGAATCAATACTGTGTTTAAAACGTTTTAAAACAGTGAATTCATACCCACCATGAATTCTTTTTTCATTGACGGCAGGAATGTGTCCGAAAATACCATTTAACAATCCGCTTATTGTATCATAATTTGGATTTTCTTCTAGCATAATCGGTAGCAAATCGTTTACATCACCGATGGATGCAGTAGCATTTACAATGTACTCTGTTTCGCTTTTCTTTTCTACCGGAGGTTTTTCATCATCATACTCATCCTGAATTTCACCAACTAATTCTTCAATGATATCTTCCATTGTAACTATTCCAGCAGTTCCACCAAACTCATTTGTAACAATAGCCATTTGGATATGCTGGGTCTGGAACTCTCTCAACAAATCGTTAATAGCTTTACTTAACGGAATAAAATAAGCTGGTCGGATTAATGAACTTACGCCTTTAAAATTGCGTTCGTGCATTGCTCGAATTAAATCTTTAGTGTAAAGAATACCAATAATATTATCCAATGATTCCTGATATACAGGTAAACGAGAATATCCTTCTTCAATTACTCGTTGAATTACTTCTTCCTTAGAACTTGCAACATCAATGGCAGAAATCTTAGTGCGTGGAATTAATATCTGACGAACAACGCGATCATCAAATTCAAAAACATTTTGGATTAATTCATTCTCGGAAGGCTTAATAGCACCTCCCTCTTCAGACTCAGTAAGCAGCATTCTTATTTCTGCTTCACTATGAATTTCATTATGTGAAACTTTTCCTAATCCTATAACGCGTAAAATGAAAGTCGACATACTATTTAGCACCCAAATAAATGGAGAGAATATGGTATACATAATTCTTAAAGGAACTGCAACAATCATTGTATGAACAAGCGGGTTTCTTATTGCAGCTGTTTTAGGAGCTTGTTCTCCTAATACAATATGTAAAATGGTAATTAATATAAACGCTATAATTACTCCTAACCCTGAAGGATCATCAGGGTTTATTACCCATCCAAAATGTCCTCCAATATTTGCAACAATGCGTGTTACAACTCTTTCACCAATCCACCCTAATGCTAGACTTGCTAAAGTAATACCTAATTGACAAGTGCTTAAATATTTATCTAAATTTTCAAGTATATGTTGTGCAATCTCGGCTAGTTTGCTTCCTTGAGAGGCTTTAATTTCTACTTGAGATGCCCTTACTTTTACTATTGCAAACTCTGCAGCAACGAAAAAACCGTTTAAAAAAACTAATAAACCTGTAAGTAATATATCTGCTATCATTCTTGAGTAATATAATACAAAGGTAAGCGTTCGCTAACTTGAATCGTTATTAAACAAAAAAATAATTAACAATTTCAATTTCTCAACTTGTCATTGCTGCTATGTCGTTCTGCATCTCTGACGCTTTTCTTTTCAAAATTTTTTTGCAGTGCTTCTGTAAGGTTTATTCCAGTTTGGTTAGCAAGGCAGATTAAAACCCATAGAACATCCGCTATTTCATCGCCTAAATCGGATTGTTCTTCATTATTTTTAAACGACTGATCACCATATTTACGCGCCATTAATCGCGCTAATTCACCAACTTCCTCTGTGAGAATAGCCATATTTGTTAATTCACTAAAATATTTTACTCCTATAGTCTTTATCCATTGGTCAACTTGTAATTGTGCTTCCTCAATTGTCATAAATAAAATTGTTTTAATTTTCCATAAAGATAAAAGGTATTTTTGTACACATGCCCTTCCCTCAAATTTATAAAAAATCATTTTCGGGTCTTTCTCCAAAGGTTTGGGTTTTGAGTCTTGCGATGTTAATTAATCGCTCAGGTTCAATGGTATTGTTGTTTACTTCTCTTTATCTAACTAAGGAGTTACATTATTCACTAGCACAAGCCGGCTGGGTAATGAGTTTATATGGCGTTGGCAGCATATTAGGTAGTTATATGGGTGGTTGGCTAACTGATAAAGGAAATTTTTATGATATAATGATTTCCTCCTTGTTTCTGTGTGCAGGTGTTTTATTATCGATGGTTTTTGTTACCTCAATTTATGGAATTTCAATAATAATATTCTTTTATGCTTTTACCGCTGATATATTTCGCCCGGCTAACTCTTCAGCCATCGCATTTTACAGCGAATCAGTGACTAGAACGCGTTCAGTTTCGTTGGTGAGAATGGCAGCAAATTTAGGTTTTACAATAGGACCAGCAGTTGGTGGATTTGTCGCACATTATTTAGGTTATAAATGGCTTTTTCTTATAGATGCTTCTACTTCCATTTTTGCTGCTGTTATGTTAATCCTTTATCTTCCTCGTCGTAAAGTAGGACATGATTCAAATGAAAAGAAGCCTGTTGTAGCAAAATCGGCTTATAAAGATTATTGGTATCTAGTTTTCATTTTTTTAGTAGCTATTTATGCTACATGCTTTTTTCAAATTTTCGCAAGCGTTCCGCAGTATTTCAGTAAAGTATGGGAGTATCATGAAGATAAAATCGGATTAATTTTAGCAATGAATGGATTTTTAGTTGTGATTATAGAAATGCCGCTTGTTATGCGCCTAGAAAAAAACACTAACAAATTTAAGTATATAATATGGGGTGCTTTATGTTTGCCAATTTCATTTTTTATATTACTTTCAACTTATAAGAATTTGCCAATGGCATTTCTTTATACTTTTATTATTACGATGTCGGAAATTTACGCTATGCCTTTTATGATGAGTATTGCTTTATCTCGGCCAGATAAAACAAGGCAAGGCCAGTATGCAGCTTTGTATTCAATAGCATATGGTATCGCAAATATTGCAGCTCCTTTAATAGGTTTAGGTATTGCGGCTCGCTACGGATTTTCAACTATGTTTTTGGTGTTAATTGTAATAAGCACAATGCTTGCATTTGGCTTTTTTCAACTGAATTCCCTGCGGCCTTCCAAGCATTAAAAAAGCTATTCTTTATTTTTCGAATCAATTAAAATAGTCACAGGGCCATCGTTAGTTAACTGCACCTGCATATCGGCTCCAAATTCACCCGTTAAAAGTTGATTGTTTAATTCTGAATTTAATTGTTTAATGAATTCTTTGTAAAGTGGGATTGCAATATCAGGCTTGGCTGCTTCAATATAAGAAGGACGATTTCCTTTCTTTGTTGATGCGTGCAAGGTAAATTGGCTGATCAATAACACTTCTCCTTTTACTTCATTAATATTTAGATTCATAACTCCTTCTGCATCTGCAAAAACTCTTAGCTTACTAATTTTCTGAACAAGCCATGTTATATCATCAATGTTATCTTCATGCGTTATGCCTATTAAAATCATGAAGCCTCGTTTGATACTCCTGCGTTCTTGCTGATTTATCAAAACATTTGCTTCAGAAACTCTTTGTATAATGGTGCGCATATACTATTTAAAATTGTCCTCGTTTCTTAATATGCTTAAATAGTTGTAATATCTGTCAGGATGAATTTTACCAGCTTCATAGGCGGCTTTCACAGCACAGTTTTGTTCGTTTTCATGAAGGCAGTTATTGAATTTGCATTCATTTAACAACTTACGCATTTCAATAAAGTAATGTGATATTTCAGTCTGATTAAAATCAATATTTACAAATTCGCGAATTCCAGGAGTATCGATTAGATAAGTTGATATACTTACTTTATGCATTTCAGCAAAGGTTGTAGTATGCTTCCCTTTCATATGCTGTCTTGATATTTCTCCAACTTTTATATCTAAGTTAGGGATAATAGCATTTATCAAACTTGATTTTCCAACACCTGAATGCCCGCTAAATAAATTTACCTTACCTGCAATTAATTGCCTTAAATCATCAATTCCCTCGCGCGTTTTGGAAGATACCTTAATGCATTTATATCCGAGGGGCTCATAGATATCTAAATATTGATGTTGTATATCACTAAGGTTGTCTACAAACAAATCTGATTTATTAAAGATAATTCCTATCGGTATGTGATAGGATTCTGCAGCAGCAATAAATCGATCTATGAATCCTGTGGATGTTTTTGGAAAAACAGGTGTTACCACAACCCATGCAATGTCAATATTTGCAGCCAGAATTTGTGTTTGTTTAGATAGGTTTATTGATTTTCTTATGATATAGTTTGTACGTTCTTTAATATCGATAATAACGCCTGTTTCATCTGCTTGTTCTTGAATAAATACATTATCTCCAACAGCGACAGGGTTTGTACTGTTGATTCCTTTTAAGCGTATCTGCCCTCGGATTCTGCACGAAATAACTTTGTACCCGGGTATTTCAACCTCGAACCAGCTACCGGTAGATTTTAAAACACGTCCTTCTAACATTAAAACAAAGATACACGCTTTAAATTATTATGCATTCGTATCGGACTCTAAGTTATTAAGCTACTGGTAAAAGGAATTTGCAAAATCTTTATTTGTGAAACTTTTAAATTCAATCATTAATTCTACATTTGTGCGATATGTCGGTAGAAGTAAAAAATATCACTAAGCTGTACGGAACACAGCGAGCATTAGATGATGTATCTTTTTTAGTTGAGCCGGGACAGGTAGTTGGTTTTCTGGGTCCAAACGGAGCGGGTAAATCGACGATGATGAAAATTATTACTTGCTTTCTTCCCCAAAATTCCGGGACAGTTACTGTTGATGGATTTGATGTTACAACAGAGCCTTTAAAGGTGCGTGAATGTGTTGGATATTTGCCTGAACATAATCCCCTTTATCACGATATGTATGTAAAGGAATTTCTGACTTTTATTGCTGGAATTCATATGCCATCAAAACTGGTGTCTGCAAGGGTAAAAGAAATGATTAATGTTACTGGATTAGGAGTAGAACAACATAAAAAAATTGGAGCATTGTCAAAAGGATACCGTCAAAGGGTAGGGCTTGCACAAGCTATGATTCATAATCCGAGTGTTTTAATATTGGATGAACCTACAACTGGACTTGATCCGAATCAATTGGTGGATATTCGTCTGTTGATCAAAAACATTGGAAAAGAGAAAACGGTGATTCTCTCAACTCATATTATGCAAGAAGTAGAGGCGATTTGTGATCGCGTTGTTATCATCAATCAAGGAAAAATAGTTGCGGATGATAAAACATCTTTCCTTCAGCAGAAATCTGAGTCGGAAACAATTATTCTGGTGGAATTTGATAAAACTGTTTCGATTGAAAAACTTAATACTATTTCAGGGATCAAAAAAGTACTTTCCGTAAATGATAAAACATTTAAAGTGATTGCTCCGAAAGGGCAGGATCTACGGCCTTTGATTTTTAATTTTGCCGTGCAAAACAATCTAGCTGTAATTACTATGCAGAAGGAGGAAAATAGCCTTGAATCAGTCTTCCGTCAATTAACTTCTAAAAAGCAATCTTGATTTTTTCTGCATGATAACTTTTTTATCTTTGTCACTTAATTAATTAAAAAACATTAAAAAACATTAAAAAAACATGTCATACTTATTTACTTCCGAGTCGGTATCTGAAGGACATCCAGATAAAGTAGCCGATCAAATTTCAGACGCATTAATCGATTACTTCCTAGCATATGATCCTTCATCAAAGGTGGCTTGCGAAACTCTTGTTACGACTGGTCTAGTTGTATTAGCTGGAGAGGTAAAATCAAATGCTTACTTAGACGTTCAAGACATCGCAAGAGAAGTTATTCGTGATATCGGATATACCAAAAGTGAATACATGTTCGAAGCAAACTCGTGTGGTATTCTTTCAGCTATTCATGAGCAATCACCAGATATTAATCAAGGTGTTGTAAGAAAAAAGAAAGAAGATCAGGGCGCTGGTGATCAGGGAATGATGTTCGGATATGCTAGCCGTGAGACGGATAACTTTATGCCACTGCCTTTGGAATTGTCGCATACATTATTGCGCGAATTGTCTGCTATTCGCAAAGAAGGTAAGGTGATGAAATATCTTCGTCCTGATGCGAAAAGTCAGGTAACGATTGAATATTCTGATGACCACAAACCAACACGTATCGATACAATCGTTATTTCCACGCAGCATGATGATTTTGGAAAGGAAGCAGTGATGTTGGCACAGATTAAAAAAGATGTGATTAATATTTTAGTGCCGCGTGTGATGAAGAAATTGCCAAAGCGCGTTCAAGCACTATTCAATAATAAAATTAATTATCACGTAAATCCTACTGGAAAATTTGTTATTGGTGGGCCACATGGAGACACTGGCTTAACAGGAAGAAAGATTATTGTAGATACTTATGGCGGAAAAGGTGCTCATGGTGGTGGAGCTTTCTCCGGGAAAGACCCATCTAAAGTAGACCGCTCTGCTGCTTATGCTGCTCGTCATGTTGCTAAGCATTTAGTGGCTGCAGGTGTTTGCGATGAAGCTTTGGTTCAGGTGGCTTACGCCATAGGCGTTGCTGATCCTGTTGGGTTGTTTGTAAATACCTATGGTACCTCAAAAGTTGATATTACTGACGGACAGATTGCGGCGAAGATTGGAAAAATGGATGCGTTTAACATGCGCCCTTATTTCATTGAAAAACGATTCAATTTAAGAACACCAATCTATCGTGAAACTGCTGCTTATGGACACATGGGTCGTGAAAGTAAAGAGGTAACAAAAGTGTTTAATAAAGGAAAGAAAAACGAGAAGAAAATTAAAGTTAAATTATTCCCTTGGGAAGAATTAAATGCAATTCCAGCTGTTAAAAAAGCATTCGGAATTAAATAATAAACAAATCGTTTTTAAGAATAGAAGGAGGGCAAAACCCTCCTTTTTTATTCTATTGCGGTATTTAAAAAATCTAAAAACGGTTGAATTGTTTTTAGGGCTTTGATGATTTGCTTGTTTAGTTTTTCTGAAGTCAAATCGCTATTATCGATCGGTGCACTTACAACATAACTAGTGAATTTTAGTAACTCAATGTCAGGGTGAGAGGGGTCAATGCCTTTAGGCGCTTTTTTTAGCTTATGATCTTCGAGGGCTCCATATAATGTTTTGAACTTTTTATCGTTGATGATTTTTTTAAAGTCATCGGTATTATATTCAATTTCCTGCCGCACCTTTTTAAGCACATCACCTTCTGGCATCCAGAATCCTCCGGCAATAAAGGACGCGTTTTTACTTGGTTCTATGTGAATGTAAAATCCACAGAAGGGGGATTTCTTCCCGCCCTTTTTAAGTTGAGCTCCCATATTGTTTTTATAGGGAAGCTTGTTTTTACTGAAGCGCACATCTCGGTAAATCCTAAATACGCAATCTTTACTCGTTAAATTTTCATAATTATCACTGATTTTGTGAGAATCGTTAATAATTTTGTCAATCCAGGATTTGAAATCGTCCTTCGCAGACTCATAGTTTTTTTTGTTTTTCTCAAACCATTCTCGGTTATTGTTTTTGTCAATTGCCGTTAAAAACTTCAAGGTTGATTTATGTATCATATTTTTAATTTTTTAATTTAATTTTTTGTTTTAAAAAAATTTAACATTAAAATTGTACTAAAGTTTTGTTAAAGTAGAATAAAACTTTTTTATTTTTGTCCTGTATTAAAAACTAAAGGAAACAATATACTTAGCAATTGATTAATTAAAACATATTTCTTAACCTTAAATTTTGCTCAACTCTATCTAATGAAAACTTCCAAGAAAACTGGAAAAGCTCCCGAGTCCAAACCGAAAAAAACCAGCGACTCTGCTAAAGGCCGTAAAATGGAGCCTTTAAAATCGAAAGAACTCAAAAATAAAAAGTTCGATGATTTTGATGATGACGATGAAGATAAAGATATTGATCCTGAAGATATGGCGGTAGGGAATCTTGAATCGTTCGATGATTTTTTTGACGATGATGACGAAGATTAGTAATCAATTGCCTTTGTAAAAGGCGCCTCCAATGCTATCTTTTTTTGCACCTGTAGCACTCGATAGTGTATTGATTTCATTTCTTGTATTCAACCATCCCAACAAGGCGAATATTAATGCTTCTTTGTAGTTGATTACGGTTCTTTCAGGAATAAAAAACTCTGTAATCGAATTGCTTTTAATTCTACTTATTAAAAATTCATTTAAGGCTCCGCCACCCGTAACCAGTACGGGTCCATTAATGTTTGCATTGGAAAATATATTACTATGTTGTATCGCGATGTGTTCAACTAAAGTGCAAAGGATGTTGGCAATTTCTGTGCTGTTTCCTTTTTCATATTCAGTAATTACAGGCAAGAAAGACTTTTCAAACCATTCTTTTCCCAATGACTTGGGTCCTTCTAGTTCGTAAAACTTTATTTTGTTTAACATTGATAATAACGCATAATTGATTTCTCCTGATGCTGCAATTTCACCTTTGTTATCGTAATCTAGTTTAAGTTTACTGGCATAAAAATTTAACGCCATATTTACCGGGCAGATATCAAATGCAATTCGTTTGTTATTTTGAGAGTAGGAAATATTTGCAATACCTCCTAAATTCAAGCAGGCTTCATACTTACTAAATAGCAGTTTGTCACCAATGGGAACTAGTGGTGCGCCTTGACCTCCAAGCGCAATATCTGTACTTCTAAAATCGCAAATTGTATCTATTCCCGTTATTGCAGCGATGCATGCTCCAGATCCTATCTGATACGTAAATCCCTTTTCAGGTTGATGTAAAATCGTATGTCCATGTGAAGAAATAAGTGTAGCAATTAATCCATGTTTGATTATAAAGCTATTGGTGATTTCGCCTAAATAATTACCTAGCTTACTATTTAATTCAATTAGTTTTGATCCACCTAATACATGTGCATTAATTAAGTCGTTTTTCCATTGTTTCGAATATTCAATGGTCTCTGCTGCTATTATATTATATTTTATTTGTTCGCCAACAGTTTCAAAATGACACGCAGCTAAATCAACCCCGTCTAAGGATGTACCCGACATGATTCCGATTATGACTTCTTTATTGGGCTTGTTCATACAGCGATAATATTTCCAAATATGCAACGAAAAAATCGAAAATTAGCCTTAAATAACTTATTTTTGCGACTTCAAAAGTAAGAGCTATGCTATTTCAATTAAGTGAGGAACATTTAATGATTCAACAAGCTGCCCGTGACTTCGCGCAGCAAGAACTATTGCCAGGTGTAATTGAGCGCGACGAACATCAAAAATTCCCTGCGGAACAAATAAAAAGATTAGGAGAGTTAGGATTCTTAGGAATGATGGTTTCTCCTCAATATGGCGGAAGTGGTTTAGATACGATTTCTTATGTATTGGCGATGGAGGAGATTTCAAAAGTTGATGCTTCTACATCTGTTGTTATGTCTGTGAATAATTCGTTGGTATGCTGGGGTATTGAGACATTCGGTAATGAAGAGCAAAAGCAAAAATATTTAGTTCCACTTGCTAAAGGCGAAATAATTGGCGGGTTTTGTTTGTCAGAGCCAGAGGCAGGATCAGATGCTACTTCACAACGTACAACTGCTTTCGACATGGGCGATTATTATTTACTAAATGGAACTAAAAATTGGATTACCAACGGAAGCTCTGCAAGTGTTTTTTTAGTGATGGCGCAAACCGATGTTGCAAAAGGACATAAAGGAATTAATTGTTTAATTGTAGAAAAGGATATGCCTGGATTTACTGTTGGACCTAAAGAAAATAAACTAGGTATCCGTGGTTCTGACACTCATTCGTTGATGTTTCAAGATGTGAAAGTTCCAAAGGAAAACAGAATTGGTGAAGACGGTTTCGGGTTTAAGTTCGCAATGAAAACATTGACCGGTGGACGCATAGGTATTGCAGCACAAGCATTAGGAATTGCAAGTGGTGCTTATGAGTTAGCCCTTAAGTATTCAAAAGAGCGTAAAGCATTTGGAACAGAGATTTCAAATCATCAGGCAATTCAGTTTAAATTAGCTGATATGGCTACAGAAATAGAGGCTGCTCGTTTACTATGCTTGAAAGCCGCATGGCAGAAGGATAATAAAATTGATTATAACCAATCGAGTTCAATGGCTAAGTTATTCTCTTCAGAAGTAGCAATGAAAACAACGATAGAAGCAGTTCAGATTCATGGTGGTTATGGTTTCGTTAAAGAATTTCATGTTGAACGATTAATGCGTGATGCTAAGATTACTCAAATTTATGAAGGTACATCAGAAGTGCAACGAATCGTAATTGCCCGAAGCATCTTACATTAAAATTATAATATGAAGATAAACATCATCTGCAGAAGTGCTTTCCTTATTGTCCTAATAGGATTCTTGTTTTCATGTACACCTCAAAAGAAAATTGTTTATTTCCAAAATAGTTCTGGTAATGTTGGTGATACTACTTCATTCGATATGCTCTTGGCTAAAGGAGATATTATTACTGTGGATTTATATACTATTAATCCAGATGCATTTCCAGGAATCGGAATCAGCAAGGATAGAGCTACTATCGTTGATAATCGTTCGGCTTATGAAAAAGGATTTACTATAGATAATAATGGGAAGGTGATTTTGCCTTATATAGGAGAAGTATTTTTACAAGGAATGTCAATTACTCAGGCGCGGGATTTTATTACGCAAAAATTTAAAGCATTTCTCGACGAACCTGTTGTAGTTGTAAAAAAATTAAGCTTTAAAATTTCTGTTATAGGCGAAGTGCAAAAGCCAGGATTATATTATATTCTAAATGAAAAAATAACTTTAATTGAGGGTTTGGCTCTAGCAGGCGATTTAGGTAATTATGCCGATAGGAAGAATTTGAAAATAATTAGAAAGACAAATAATGGCACTATTGAAATTCCAATTGATTTAACTAATCAGAGTTCCTTGGTTGGAGTTGCTCGCTATTTATATCCAGATGATATTGTTTATGTCGCTCCTAATCGTAAAAAAGCATTCTCTCAAATTAGTGTTGCCGCGGGGATTTATACATCTATTATAACATCATTAGTTCTTATTGCTACATTATACTTGAAAACAAAATAGATGATTAAAGGATTAGTAAATAATAAGCGTGATGACGAGTTAGACCTTAGTCATTTATTTAATCAGATTTTATCTAAATGGCATTACTTTTTATTTACAGGAGTGATTCTAACGGCTTTAACTTTTTTGTATGTGTACGTTAATTTGCCAGTTTATCAAAGTACATCTTCTATCTTAATTGATGATAGTAAAACATCAGCTAACTTCGAAGATTTTTTAACAAGCGATTTGTTTGGAACCAATACAAGTGTTTCAACAGAAATAGGGAAAATTACTTCTCGAACAGTAATTCATAATACTATTGACAAGTTGGGATTAAGAGTAGAGTATTACAATACCTCCGTTTATCCTAACCGACCAATTTATCCTTATCCACCTTTTTTAATTGAAGTCAATAAAATCAATCAGTTTATACAAGACCAGCCATTTACTGTTACTGTTATTGATAAAACACATTTGAAAATAGAAGTTGCTTATGATGCTAACGACTTACCACAATTTGAGTACAACAAGACTATTGCATTAGGTGAATCGATCTCTTTAAGAAAAGATACTCTTACATATTTCGATTTTATTGTAAATGCATCTGATTCAATTAAACTCCCTAATACAGGAAGCACTTTTAAGTTTGTAGTTAGAAATACAAATAAACTTACCAACGATATTTTTGATAATCTGGCAGCCGAACCACTCGGTAAAGATGCAAATATTATTTTGTTAACTTACAAAGATGTTTTGCCTGTAAGAGCATTAGATGTTTTAAATACAATAAGTAGCGTTTATATTGATTTGGATGTTGAAAGTAAGGCAACTGTTGCAGCGCTTACTTTGAAATTTGTGGAGGATCAATTAAGTCATACTGGTGATTCTCTTGGCATTTCTGAAAAACAGCTTCAAGATTTTAAAGAAAAAAATAAAACTGTTGACTTAAGCGAAGAGTCAAAAGCAATGGTTGTCAAACTTAGCGATTTAGATGTGCAAAAAGTGAAAAGTAATATTGATATAGCATCACTTAAAAATCTTTATAGCTATGTTTCAACTAATCAGGATTTGTCAACCATGGCTCCCTCGAGTATGGGAATTCCTGATCCATTATTAATTGAATTGCTTACTAATTATCAAGAGCTACAAGCTAAGCGAAAAAGTTCTGCATTTGGCGTGAAGAATAATGCACCTGCGTTAAAAATAATTGATCTGCAAATTCTTGAAACAAAGAATTCGATACTAGAAAATATCAAGTCTATCCAAGATCGTTCTATTATTACCAAGCTATCTGTTGATCAGCAAATAGCTGGTGTAGAGTCGCAAATTAAACAAGCTCCAGAATTAGAAAGAAATTATATAGGAATTCAGCGTAATGTTGAGGTAAATCAAAATATTTACACGTTCTTATTGCAGAAAAAAGCAGAGACAAGTATAGCTAAAGCTACTGCTGTTTCAGATAATAGAATATTAGATAAAGCTTGCCTAGGAGATAAGCCTGTTTCGCCTAACAAATTTTTGTTGCTTGCGTTATTGTTTATTTTCACTTTGCTAATTCCTGGTGCTTATATATTAGGGAAAACAATCTTTAAATCTACAATCCAAAACCGAGATGATGTTACAAAGCTAACCTCAGTTCCAGTTTTAGGTATTGTTGGCCATTCAGAAGACAAATCAAATTTAGTTGTAAATAATCGACCCAAGTCGCCAATCGCTGAAGCCTTCAGAACGCTGCGAACAAACATGCAGTATTATGGTTTAGGAAATGAAAGTAAGGTTATTACAATAACATCATCGGTGGGTGGGGAAGGGAAATCATTTATCACATTAAATCTTGCAACTATTATTGCAATGCAGGGTAAAAAAGTTTTAATGATTGGACTTGATTTAAGAAAGCCAAAGTTGTTTGATGATCTAGATATTAAAAATACAATTGGTGCTAGTAACTATTTATCTGCAACAGCAACTTTAGAAGATATTGTTAAATCAACAAAAGTTAATGGATTAGATTTTATTGCAGCAGGTCCAATACCTCCAAATCCCGCAGAGCTTTTATCAAAGAAAAATCTTCAGGATTTAATTGAAAAAGCAAAGGCTAACTATGATTATGTAATAATTGACACACCTCCACTGGGTGTTGTATCCGATGCCTTACTAATCATGCCTTTTTCAGATATTAACCTATATATTGTTCGTCAAGGTTATTCAAGAATAGAGTTCATAAAATCACTTAATGAACTATACGAAGAAGGAAAGTTTAAAAACTTAAGTATCGTACTGAACGATTCTGATTTTAGTCATACTTACGGATATGGCTACGGACACAACTATGGATATATTAGCGGTAATGAAGAATATTATGGTGAAGTAGCGTCTAATAAATGGAGTTTCAAAAGACTATTTAAAAAATAATTAATCAATTGCCTCAAGTAGCTTTTCCATCTTAGAACCTCTTGAGCCTTTTATTAGTATCGTAAATTCCGCAGGTTTATTTTCTTTTAACCAAATACTTGCATCCTCTGAATTGTCAAAATGTTTAGCGTTAATTTTTATTGCAATTTCTTTAAAATTATTACCAACTAAAAGTATTTGATTAGGATTTGTCTCTTTTGCGAATTTACCTATATAAGCATGTTCTTCTTTACTTTGACTGCCCAATTCTAACATTTCGCCAAGTGCAATTATTTTATAACCATCAAAAGATTTTTTGAAGTTATCAATTGCTACTTGCATGCTGCTTGGATTTGCATTGTAAGCGTCCAATATAATAACACTATTTGCTTTGCGAATTACTTGTGATCGCTGGTTGCTTGGCTGATAATTTCTAATTGCCTCTTGAATATCACTTTTGTTTATTGAAAAATAGTTTCCAACTGCAACAGCAGCAAGTACATTGTCTAAATTATACGATCCGGTTAGTTGAGTTTGTATTTCAATTTCAAATGGTTTTTGAATCGTCACTTTTAAATATTCATTATTGCTTTCTGTAACTCCGCAAACATTATAATTGATATCTGTACCATAATCAATAAATTTTTTATAACCTCCAATCAATTCATTTAAGACTATACTATCTTTTTGAATAAATATTAATTTGTCATTAGATTTTAAATTCTCAAAAAGCTCACCTTTCCCTTTTTTCACACCTTCAATTCCACCAAATCCTTCTAAATGGGCTTTGCCTATATTGGTTATCAAACCGAAATCGGGAAGTGCGATTGATGCTAGTAATTCAATTTCCTTTTGGTGATTAGCGCCCATTTCAACAATGGCAAAATCATTTTCTTTAGTAATACTTAGAAGTGTAAGAGGTACTCCAATATGATTATTTAAATTTCCTTGTGTGTAATTAACATTATACTTCTTTGATAATACACAAGCGAGCAATTCTTTTGTAGTTGTTTTACCATTACTGCCTGTAATTGCGAGCACTGGTATATTTGTTTTAATGCGATGAAATGTTGCAAGATTTTGTAGCGCTTTCAATACATCATCAACCATTAATAAACGATGGTCATTGTTTGCCATGGCTTCATCAATAACTGCATATGCAGCCCCTTCTTTTAATGCTTGTAACGCAAATTGATTTCCATTAAAGTTACTACCTTTTAATGCAAAGAAAATCCCGTCCTTTATTAATTTTCTTGTATCAGTAATTATGAATGGATGGTTTTCAAATATTGAATAAAGTTGTTCTGTAGTAGTCATCGTTTTGAAATAGGGTAGGGTAAAAATAAAAAAAGGTCACTTTAAATAAGTGACCTTTACATTTAATTTATTCAATTATTAATACATGCCTTCCATTCCGCCGCCTGGCATCGAAGGCATCGAAGGTTTGTCTTCTTTAATATCAGATAATACGCATTCAGTTGTTAATAGCATTGATGCAATTGAAGCAGCATTTTCTAAAGCTACTCGAGTAACTTTAGTTGGGTCAATTACACCAGCAGCAAGCAAGTTCTCATAATTGTCTGTACGAGCGTTATAACCAAAATCATCTTTACCTTCTTTAACTTTTTGAACGACTATAGAGCCTTCTATTCCCGCATTAGCAACAATCTGGCGCAATGGTTCTTCTAATGCACGCTTAATAATTGCGATACCTGTTGTTTCATCTTCGTTATCGCCTTTCATTTTATCTAACGATGGAACACAACGAATATAAGCAACACCACCACCTGGTACAATGCCTTCTTCTACAGCAGCGCGAGTAGCATTTAATGCATCGTCAACACGATCTTTCTTTTCTTTCATTTCAACTTCTGTGGCAGCACCAACATAAAGAACTGCAACACCACCAGCTAACTTAGCAAGACGCTCTTGTAGTTTTTCTTTATCGTAATCTGAAGTAGTAGTCTCAATTTGTGATTTGATTTGATTTACACGAGCAGTAATGTTTTCTTTTTGACCAGCTCCATTTACAATAGTTGTATTGTCCTTATCAATAGTGATTTTTTCTGCTTTACCTAAATAAGTTAAGTCGGCAGCATCTAACTTGTATCCTTGCTCTTCACTAATAACAATACCTTCTGTTAAAATTGCAATGTCTTCCATCATCGCTTTACGACGATCTCCAAAACCAGGAGATTTCACTGCTGCAATCTTTAATGAGCCACGCAATTTATTTACAACCAATGTTGCTAAAGCTTCGCTATCTACATCTTCAGCAATGATTAATAACGGACGACCAGTTTGAACTACCTTCTCAAGAATAGGAAGTAGTTCTTTCATATTACTAATCTTTTTATCGTAAAGTAAAATGTATGGATTTTCTAAAATAGCTTCCATTTTATCTGCGTTTGTAACAAAATACGGACTAATATATCCTCTATCGAATTGCATTCCTTCTACAACAGTTACAGTTGTTTCAGTTCCTTTAGCTTCTTCTACAGTAATAACACCTTCTTTTTTTACTTTCCCCATCGCTTCTGCGATTAGTTTTCCAATTTCAGCATCGTTGTTTGCAGAGATTGTAGCAACTTGTTCAATTTTTTGATTATCGTCACCTACACTCTTGCTCATTTTTTTCAATGAAACAATTACTTGAGCAACTGCTTTGTCGATTCCTCTTTTTAAATCCATCGGATTTGCGCCTGCAGCTACATTCTTTAAACCAGCGGTGATTATTGCTTGCGCTAAAACCGTAGCTGTAGTTGTTCCATCTCCAGCAACATCAGCTGTTTTTGATGCAACTTCCTTTACCATTTGAGCCCCCATATTTTCAACAGGGTTTTTTAAATCGATTTCTTTTGCTACGGAAACACCATCTTTTGTGATGGAAGGAGCTCCATATTTTTTATCAATAATTACATTACGTCCTTTAGGACCAAGTGTAACTTTAACTGCGTTTGCTAATGCATCAACGCCACGCTTTAATGCGTCGCGTGCTTCTACGTTAAAACTAATTTCTTTTGCCATATGATTTTATTGTTTTCTTTTTATTAAGTTATAATTATACTATTGCAAAAATGTCGCTTTCACGCATTATTAAATATTCTTGTCCTTCAACAGAAACCTCTGTGCCGGCATATTTACCATATAAAATGGTATCGCCAACTTTAACGGTCATTGGCTCATCTTTTTTACCATTTCCAACTGCCACCACTATTCCTTTCTGTGGTTTTTCTTTAGCGGTATCAGGAATGATTAATCCGCTTGCAGTTTTCTCCTCTGCCGGTGAAACTTCTACAATCACACGGTCAGCTAACGGTTTAATGTTTACTTTGCTCATAATAGTTTGTATTTATTAAAATTATTTAAATATGGTTAATCGCCGTTTTTTTCGACGCGCGCCGTTGTCTACAATTGTGCCGATAAAAAAATGCTGTCAATTTTTCCATTATGAAATCTTAACAGCATTTTTAAGTGACAATTTTTGGAAATTTTGTCACGCAATGACGGTTGCCCTGTCAGAATTATTTTGTAGGAGCTCCTCCAGCAGGTGCTTTAGGGGCAGTTGGAGTAGGGATACTCTCTAACTTTTTATCTAAGTCTGATTTACCAACAGTAGTTCCAGAAGAATGTGGTAACGCTAAGTTTCCGATTAATGCTAAAACGATTAGGGTAATAGCAAAACCCCAGGTCAACTTTTCTAAAGCATCCGTAGTTTTACGAACTCCCATAATTTGATTCGAAGCACCTAGTCCAGAGGCTAAACCGCCACCTTTTGAATTTTGAACTAAAACTACAGCACCTAAAAGGATACTAACGATAACGATTAAAACTAAAATTAATGTAAACATGACTTATTGTTTTTGTTTGTTTTTCAATTCTTCTATGAGGGATGCAAAGTAAACACTTTTTTCGGGAAATTTCAAGGAAAGCTTCTCGTAAAATGAAATAGCCTTTTCATAGTTGCCCTGTTGAGCGTAAATCATTGCTAAAGTCTCGGTTATCAAATCATCTGGCTGAATAGTACTTTTACGAGCCATATTCACTGGATTATAGATAGTGGCTCTGACAGGAGTAATTCGCGGCTCTTCGTCAATAAAACGGTCAATTATTCTTGATTGGTGCTCTGGATTATTATTTAATTTCGTTTCATGCGTTTTTTCCTCCGGTTTGTTCTTGTTCTTTCTCTCTGCTGCACGACCTTTTTTAATCGGACGAATTACTTCTTTTAATCCTAGCTCTTGGTTTGTACGGAGCGTTCTTGCTGGTTGACTCGGAATCAAATTGCTTTCAGCCGGTGTACTTGTATCCTCATTTGAAGGACTCTGAATTTCTTTGAGCTGACTTGTTGGATTTTCGTTAATTGTATCTACTATTTCGTCTTTTACATAAAGCACTTTGGCGATAACTGGAGCTTGCTGTTGATCAGTGCTTCGGGGACTGCCTTCAGAGATGTTTTCTTTGGGCGCTAAATCCAATAAAAAATCTTTTCTTTTTAACCAATCGCTAAAACTTAAAACCGGAATGTCTAGCTTGTTTTTCTCATCATTTATTGGGGATGAATTTGGATAAATTATTTGATTTGATTGAGTGATGCTTTCTAAATAACCACTTACCAGAATATTATGGTCATTCTCGTCCTTATTAGTCACTATTTGAACTTCTTGCACAGGAAGCACTTCTGCTAAATTACTATCATAATTCTTATCATCGAGGATATTTTCTTCGGTAGTTAATTCTGTTGAAGGTAGTTGTTCAGATGGCGTTAGGTCGGATTGTTTATCCTCCCATAAATTCAATTCTTTTAAACGATTTACGATAATTTCTTGAGGCGAGATATTCTCATCCTGTGTATCTTGCTCATCAGTTTTATCTTTTATGGCAGATAAATCAGAAATATTATCAATTGTTTTTTTAATTTCATTATCTGCGAAAAATTCAGGCTCAGTAAATTCGGTTTGATTTGTTTTAGTATCAGGTGCTAAAATTTGCTCTACAATTTCCTCGCTTATAATAGTGTTCTCTACTAATTCAGGAAAAGCAGAAATCCCAACTTCTTTAGTGCTGGCCTTAATATTCATTAATTGATACAGCTTAACGCGATCCGGTGAGTAGGCGGCGGTTTCTTTTAGTCGTTGAGAATATTGAATTGAGTTATTTAGTTTTAATTGCTTTAATTGTAGTGTTCTCAAAGGCTGGCAATAAGGAAAGTCATTCACCAACTGCTGCAGCTCCTCCATAGGATAGCTGGCAATCGTCTCAGGATTGCGCAAAAAAATGGTGAATTGGTCTCTTGTCATGTTACCAGTTGCTTACTGATTTATTAAATATGTCGTCTACTAATTGCTTGTTTATATCTTCAATTAATGATTGTTCTATCTCTGATAAACTTTTTTGAGCGTTGTAGTCGGCATACCTACTGAAAACGGTTTCGTAATTCTGTTTATCATCTTTTGTGTTGACAAATTTAACACTTATTGAAATAGTAAGTCTGTTTAATGCCGCTGTTTGTGTCCCTTGAATGGCAACAGGCTGAGTTCTGTAGTCTGAAATATAGCCTTCAAGTTTCAAGTCGGCACTTTCATTTATTAATCTAAGATTTGTTTGAGAAATAAATTTATCTTTTAGCTTTTCGGTGAATGCCTGACTTAGCGAAGGCTGAATAAGTGATGATCGATTTTGGAAATATTTTATTGAAATGGTTTTGATTTCAGGTGCAATTGAAGCTCCGGTAAAAGAATAAATACCACAGCTTTCAAATAAAATTATTGTCAATATAAAATGTATAAAGGCGATATTTTTTTTCATTATTTTATTCCGTATTCGTTAATTTTTCTGTAAAGAGTTCTCTCTGATATCCCTAATTCTTTCGCTGTATTTTTTCTTCTACCTCTATGCTTTTCTAGTGATTTAATAATCATTTCTTTTTCTTTATCTGCTAATGATAATGGCTCATCTTTTATTTCAGTATGTGCATCAATGCTTATATCAGCAGGTTCAATGCTGACATTGCTTCCCGAAGAATGAAAACTAGCAATTGGATTAGGTGTGATGAAAGATGATGATTGATCCCCGAAATTTGCTTGATGATACATTTTATCTGAAGATAATTCTACATTTGATCCTGACATTAAATTGGCAACGACAGATTTTAATTCAGTCAAATCTTTTTTCATATCGAAAAGAACTTTATACAATAGTTCTCGTTCCGAAAAATCACCACTTGCATTAAAGGCCTCTCTTAAAACCATTGGCACACTTGATATCGATTCCTTAGGTAAATATTTTAATAATACCTCAGCACTGATTTCTTTATTTTTTTCTAAAATAGATAATTGTTCCGTAATATTTTTTAGCTGTCTAACATTGCCTGGCCATCTATTATCCATTAAAAGTTTTTGGGCTTCAAGTTGTAATGCCATTGAAGGCATCTTATACTTATCAGAAAAATCGGCTGCGAATTTTCTGAATAAAAGTAAGATATCTTCTCTACGATCTCGCAATGGAGGAATTGATACTGGTACTGTATTTAAACGGTAATATAAATCCTCTCTAAATCTACTTTTTTCAATTGCCTCAGGGATGTTAACATTTGTTGCAGCAACAATTCGTACATTTGTTTTTTGGACTTTGCTAGAGCCTACTCTGATAAATTCACCAGTTTCTAATACTCGAAGCAAACGAACCTGCGTTAGCAAAGGTAATTCTGCAACTTCATCTAAAAATATTGTCCCTCCATTGGCAACTTCAAAGTACCCTTTTCTTGCCTCATGAGCTCCGGTAAAAGATCCTTTTTCATGACCGAATAATTCCGAATCAATAGTCCCTTCTGGAATAGCACCACAATTTACCGCAATGTATGGCCCATGTTTTCTTGAACTTAAAAAATGTATTATCTTAGGAAATATTTCTTTTCCTGTGCCACTTTCTCCTGTTATTAATACAGATAAATCTGTAGGCGCAACCTGTCTTGCAATATCGATGCAATAGTCTAACTGTGATGAATTACCGATAATTCCAAAGCGTAATTTTAGATCTTGTATTTTCACTTTTAAAATTATTTTACAACGAATCCTATTAATGTGGTCTTTGTACAATTATCAGCATAAACATTTACATATTCACCTGGTTGATAGTTTTCTTTAGGAAAAACAATCACAATGTTCTGACTTGTTCTTCCGCTTAACATGTCGTCCGATTTTTTAGATAATCTTTCTACAAGAACACGATGCGTTTTATTTAAACCGCGCTTTGTTCTCTCGGCTGACATTTTCTGTTGTAGTTCTACTATTTCGCTTAATCGTTGCGACTTTATTTCTTCGCTAATATTATCAGTCATTTTTTTTGCCGCCGCAGTTCCTGGGCGTTCAGAATACTTATACATGTAGGCAAAATCATAATTTGCCCATTCCATTAACGATAAAGTTTCTTTATGTTCCTCGTCTGTCTCATCACAAAAGCCGGCAATAATATCCGTTGAAATTGCGCAGCCTGGCAATATTTTTCTAATTGATTCTATTCGGGCAATATATTGATCTCTTGTATAGCCTCTATTCATTCGTTCGAGCATACTCGAACTTCCTGCCTGAACAGGTAGGTGTATACACTTGCAAATATTCTCGTGTTTTGCGATAGCATATAGCACCGCATCTGTCATATCTCTTGGATTGCTTGTTGAAAATCTTACTCTTAAATCAGGATGTATTTTTGCCACCAATTCAAGTAAATCGGCAAACGTTGTAAAATTTGATTGATCCTCTTCGGGCAATAAATGGTTAAGCGCTTTGTGTACTGTTTCTGAGGGCAATTCCTTTTTCTGACCGCCTCCCCACCATAAATAAGAATCAACATTTTGTCCTAATAATGTAACCTCGCGGTACCCTTGATCATATAATTGTTTCGCTTCTGCCATGATGCTCTTTGGATCTCGGCTTCGTTCCCTACCTCTCGTAAAAGGTACAACGCAAAAAGCACACATGTTATCGCATCCGCGCATTATAGATATGAATGCATTTACTCCATTTGTTGATAGTCGTACAGGGCTTATATCTGCATAAGTTTCTTCTCTTGATAATAAAACATTGACTGCTTTTTGACCGCCTTCAACTTGTTCAATTAGATTTGGAAGATCTCGGTAAGAATCAGGGCCAGCAACAATATCAACTAATTTTTCTTCTTCTAACAATTGTGTTTTTAACCGTTCCGCCATACAGCCAAGTACCCCTATAATTAGACCTGGATTTTGCTTTTTTGATTTCTTCAAATCTTGTAGTCGCTGACGAACTCTGTTTTCTGCATTATCTCGGATGGCGCATGTATTTAAAAAAACAACATCAGCTTCTTCAACTGAATTAGTTGTTTGAAATCCGATTCCTGTTAATATTGAAGCTATGATCTCGCTATCTGAAAAGTTCATGGCACAACCATAACTTTCTAAAAACATTTTTTTTCCATTCAATTGAACCTTAGCCTCAAGCATTGTGGCTTCACCTTGTCTCGATTCGTCTATTACTTTATTTCCGTCGTTATGCATCTCAAAATATTTGAGAGCAAAAGTACTAAAACCAACGGTGGTGACAAAATGTCAGCAGTAAAAATCTACTTTATTTTATTAAATCTCCAATATGCGCCTCCTGTAAAATAGGAAAGGCTATAACCAATTTCACCATAAACCCCCCAATCATTATTTATACTGTAATTCAGACCAGCAAACCCTGCTACAACAAAGCCTCCAAATTTAGGTTTTGGGATGTCATTTCTTGCGTAAAAATTATCTTTA
>CALQOD010000039.1 GCA_943332105.1 Chitinophaga pinensis
CCATCGATTGGTTCTTCACTTAACAAGGAGCAATTTATTCCATAATCGGTGATTGCTTTTACAAATAACTTCACATGAATCGAATTAGAACCTACCTGAAGAACTTTCATATTAAAGTGAATCGATTAAATGATTTAGTTTTTCGACTTGATATTTACGATGTAATTTCTCGATTTTAACTCTATCACAATTTAAAATTGTTTTTGTATTCCAATCTTGATAAGCAGCAAAAATAGCTGTTTCAATTTCAGGAATATTATCAAAGTCTGCAATATATCCAGCATTACAATCACGGATTAATTGACCTGCAACATCTTTAGCATCTACCACTGCAATGATTGGTTTACAGGCTGCCAGATAATCGAATAATTTACCTGAATAAACACCTGGTCGATTCATCTTGGCAAGTATTAATAAATTGGCATCGGCCATCTGCTGATAACGACAAGCCTCTTGATATGTACATTGATCGATAAACTCAACAGTTAAATTCGGGTGTTTAGGGATATCGAAATTCTGAGGTGTTCCAACAAATTGAATGTGTACTTTTCGTGTATGAGCATCGAAGTTTAAAAATTGAATTAACGCAGTAAAAAAATGCGTAGGCTTTTGCAAACCATAAAAGGTGCCTGCATAGACAATTGTAAAGATCTTATTAAATTGATAATCGCTAATTTCAGGTAATGTTAATTGATGTCCATTACGAATCTCACGCACCTGTACATCGGGACAAAGTCGGGAAAAGTCGTTGGCAATAGGCTCACTAACGGTGGTGAGTATACTTGCGCGCTTGTTTATAAATTTCTCAACGGACTCATTCATTTTTTTTGCTGTAACATCCTGATGCGGATTCAGCGATAACTCATCACGACAATCAGCAATCCATTTTACAGCAGAATTAGAATCTAAAAACTTGAATGCGGCAATATGACTTTCTGTTGGAGAGGATGATGTAATAACAATATTAATACATTTACTATTATTAACATCATTCAACTTCTGATTGACAGCATTCATCCAATTTTGCAAAGGGTGTTTAGCAATGTATCGAACAAAATAATTCCACAATACCTTGCAGTAATGCATCACTCTCGAATGTCCTTTATTAAATTCAGCTAATTTGAAAAATGTTTGATTGGTTAGTCGGTAAATATTTGCACCATCAATTCTTTCTTCTGATGTTACAGCATTATCTTTTTTCAATGTAATCACTGAAACATCAAACTTGTCTTTATCAAAATACTTCACAAAGGCTTCCATGCGATTCACAGCAACTCCATTAACAGGAGGAAACCAAGTAGTGATAAGTACTAGATGCTTTTTCATTATTTAGCTGTGATAACTTGATTTTCAAATTTACTAATCAGCTGGAAATACCAGGATGACAAAACAATATAAAACAAACTCATTCCGAGTGAATAAATCAATAAGGCAGATTTAAACTCTACTTTATAAACTGAAGAAATAAACAATACGCCTAACCCTAATGCATAACCGACAATACTAAAAACATAAGCCGTTTTTTGTTGCTTCATCAAAATGGGAGTACTAGAAACACATGAGCAAATAAAATTGGTAACGAGAAGAGGGATAAAATAAACAGTAATAGTGCCTGCATCTTTCCATTTAGGACCTAAATACCAGGTAAATAAATCTTCTCCAAAGAAAAATATCACTAAAGCAAACGGTAATAAAACCATTAACATCATTTTCAATGTTCGAATATAAATTGGTTTTACAGATCTAGATTGATGAATGAATCCACTTGCTTCACTATAATAAAGCTGAGAAAGTGCTCCGCTGATTAAAACTAGAGGTGCTTTTAAATAACGGTTGGTCAGCGCAAACAATCCCAATGCCGTTACACCATACTGATGACTAATAATTCCGAACAACAAAAACTGAGTTGCCAAAATATCTGTAAAAGCGTGTAACGAATTCACCATTGGAAAATCCTTATGATGAACGGCCATTTCTTTAATTTCAGCTTTAGGCCATCCATCAGATAAAATTGTACGAAGCATAGGAATGCCTAATACAATAACTGGAAGTATCGCACCCGCAATCCAGGCGAACAACATCCCTTTCACGCCAAAACCAATATATCCGAAGAATGCATAACCAGCATTTTGAATAAAAGATTGAATAATCCGTGAAGCAGAAATCGAAGAAAACTTACCCTGATGCAGTAACCATTGCGTTAATAAATTCAAGATCCCAATAGCAACAATTGCTAAAGGTAAAAATCGAAGGTGAAATGCAATTTCTTCCGAATTAAAAAACTGAACAATCAACGACGGAAAAACACTGAACAATGTTGATAACAACACAAATCCAGCTAACACTAATGCACACAGTTTTAGCAATACTTTTAGGCGATCTTCATTTTTTTCAAGCACTACTGCAATTTCAAAACGCCCCATAGATACTATGCCTATTAATGAAACAACGGACAGGAAAGTCTCTTGTACTGCCATATCCGCAGGCGAATAAATCCTAGCAATAAAAGGAGCAAAAATAAAAGGAAGCAACTGGCCAACTAAATTTCCAGAAAATAGTTTAGTAAAATTTTTAAAATATGAATTGGGGTCTGCCGTAGTCATGAATAATTAAGACTGCTAAGTTAACACACTTGCTTCAACTTTCATAAACCAAAATAAATAGCAAACGCGACCTAAGAAGGCCGCGAATGCTCAATCAAACCATAAAAACACCTCTTTATCGCTTTACCTCAAGGCTCTTGCGAATATTTTCATTTCCTGAACGAATAGTATAGTAATACAATCCATCTTCTAGATTTTTGGCACTTACTTCAAATTGATAAATAACACCCTCTTGTGTATTATCATTAAAAATCTCAGAAACTAACTTACCTCTACTATCAAATAAATCCACTTTCAAGTGACTTACCACATCTGATTTTATATAAAGAATAGAAGATTCTGAACAAGGATTAGGATAGGTAATTGGGAATTGACCAATCGTATTTGCCTTAGATAATGAAGACAATACAAAAGGTATATTATCAGCCTTTGCAGTGCCTATAGCAGCCATCTGGTAAAAAACGATAATTAATACGACGATGTAATATTTCTTCCTCATGTGATGCAAATTATTACAATCTACAGCTGAGAACTTCAAATTTTAGGTGAATAATAGGTAAAAAGGGGTAAAACTTGAAATTAATTATTTAAAAGGATTACGCTGGATCCAATTGTCACTCGCCTTTTCAGGTAATACATGGTAGAGTAATGAATTTACAATTTTATTTTCAAAACGAATAAAAGCAAAGTAATCTACAGGATATGCACCTACTGTAGATTTAATTTCTAATGCTGTTCTGCCATAAGATATCTTATGTATATTGAACTTAATTGAAAGCTCAATATATTGATAAAGTATATTCTGATAGATTGCTAAGTTTTTATTTAACTTATAATCGAAACCAATATGATGCGCTTCTAATTCATTACCATTTATAATAATGGTCATAAATGCAATGATCGCGTTATCCTTCCAAAATGTTCTAATGATAACTCGATTGTTTGATAAACTTAATAGATTTAACAAATAATCAATTTTACAAGACAAAAGCCGTACAGGTGATTTTTGCTGGACTCCTTTATACAAATCAAACAAAGTAGCTTTATACTTTCGAAACTCATCAACATTGAAATCACGAATTTTCACATCTTCCATTTTCTTGATGACATTTTTTGCACGTAATCGGTACTTTGAGCTTAATGCATTTAAATAATCATCAAAATTATTCCATGATGGATGCACATCAAACTCCATAATTGGATCCATTGCCATTGGCAAAAACTTATACTTCTCTAATCCCAAAAGCTTTGCTTCATTCTTCGGTAAGTCCTTAACGATAGTCGCTACAACTTTACCCTTTACATTAAGTTCTTTTTTTATGAAGTCAATTGAATCCATTAATTCCTGAGAATCTCTTTTGTTAGATAATATACCATAGTCGCCACTTAACAAAATATTACCCGACACAACTAAGTAATGTGGTTTGTTTCGTTTTATTCCGAATATAAATTTATCTAATGCCTGGCTAAAAACATTAAACAATTGCCAATAGGGTTCTAGATTTAAAATGGAGTTTAAATCACGTTGTGCTAAATCAACAATCTGGAAATAATAAAATGTTATTTCCTTGCTTACTTTATTTTGTTTAAAAATATAATAGAATGTTAGACCTTCGTAATCGGCTTGTTCAATAGCATTCAGATAGCTCTTGTCTAGAAAGCAGTTTTTGTGATTAAGTTCCTTCCAAAATTCAGCAGGCACATCACTTACACGATTAAAAACACCAGTAAAAGTCGTCAACTTGATAAGATTAGGATAAAAAAGAAACAATAAGAAGTATGAATAGTTTTATTGACGACTATTTTTTCTGCTTCATTAAATCACGAATATATTTAACTGGTGCAGAACCATAACTCAGGAATTGCTCATGAAATTTTTTCAGATTAAAGTCTTTTGACTTCATCGATTCACGCAATTCATAAATTTCAGTAAATCCTGTATAGTAACTTGTCAATTGCACCTGCGTTAAACGCACCCGCTTCCATTTTCCTTGCGCCTCCGCTGTTTGTTGAAATGCTCCATCTACTAACAATTTCATTGCGTCTTGCTCACTCATATTCTTAACATGAACGCTATAATCAAGAATCGTATTACATACCGAACGTAAATGCCACTTATAATACATCAACCACATTTCAGGTTCATTATTACCATAACCATTTTCCAACATCATGCGCTCCGTATAAACCGCCCATCCTTCAACCATCGCACCGTTACCCATGATACTTTTAATGATGGAAGGAGAATTATTACTATAAACTAACTGCGTATAATGTCCCGGAATAGCTTCGTGAATATTTAATATCTGAAGAATATATTGATTGTATTCTCGCAAATAACTCTCAGCTTGCTCGGGTGAATAACCAGTTAAAGGAGAAACATTATAATACGTATTTCCGCCTTTATCATACGGACCAGGTGCAGAAATAGAAGCTCCTGCCCCACCGCCTTCCATGTATGCAGGTGTCTTGCGCACAACTAACGGCTTAGATGGATCGATATAAATTAAATCTTTTTCTTTGATGAATTTGATTAACGCTGGAATCTGTGCTTGGATACTTTCTAAGAACGAATCGCGGTTAACATGCACTAAGGAAAGTTTATCAATCATCTTGCGGATTAACTGTAAACTATCAGCAGGCATTGCTTCCTTCGGGAAATATTTTGGCCAAAGCTTACGAGATAACTCCGCCATTTCATGATGCAGTTCTGCCTTGCGCTTTAAAGCTTTATTATAAATTTCTTCTGCTGTGTAACTTGAAGCAATGTCGTACTTGAACTTGGTATCATATAAGTCCTTGCCTATACGAAAAGAGCGACTATTTTCAGTAGTCATGGTTTTACGCATAGTCTTTAGATAATCGACATAACCAAGCATCGCTTTCTTAGCAGTATCAGCATAAGAAAGTAAATGCGTTTTGGTTGCTTCATCTAACGTAGATGCCATAACGGAATCCTGAAGATTCTTTCCAAAAACTTCCTCAACAGAACCTTCGTGTTGTAAAATTGCTAAATCGGTATGTTCAATAGTAGGATTTTTAAGTTCTCTCTTCGCCGCTTGATAATAAGCAGAAACATTATTCAATCGCTTATCAAACATTATTAATCGATTATTCAAAGGTGCATAACGACCATTCAAGATTTCAGCAAACTCTCCTGCAACATTATAGTTAGCAGGATTCCATTCAAACGATTTAAACGCTGTATCATACCAGATGCCCCCTTTCAAATAATCTTGAATCATCCAATAGTCGGTTTTGTTTTGCGGACTTAGAAGACCGATTTCAATATCTCCCAAATCATATAAAATCGAGTCATATTGTTGATCGCAATAATTACGATAATTGACATCGGGAATAATTAGAATGCTATCGTAGTTATGATAACCTGCATAAAGGGCTGAGGTAGGATTTAACTTCCAAAGTTGATTAACAAAATCGCCTTTGAACTTTTCAAAGCGCAACTCTTCTTCTTGGGATGCTTTGGCCCAATCAATTTCAGTTGATTTCTGTTTGCAAGAATAGAAACTTGCGAATACTAATAAGACGAATATCGGCTTTGGAAAACTAAGTTTTACTTTTAACATTTTATCAAACAATTTTCACGAAAATAATCTTTATTTTGCACCCTATGAAACGAATGCTATTATTCCTGCTAATTATTATATCCCCGTCATTATTTGCTCAGCAAAATAAATACCCTTCATCAAGGAGGACAGAGATAGTGGACAATTACTTCGGACAATTTATCTATGATCCATATCGCTGGATGGAAGATGATCGCTCCGCAGAAACGGAGCAATGGGTGAAAGATGAAAACAGTGTTACAGACTCTTATTTGAATAATATCCCATTTCGACAAGCTTTAAAAGACAGCATGAAGGCTTTATGGAATTTTAATAGTTATTCATTGCCTTTTAGAGCAGGGAAAAGTTATTTCTATTACCGTCAGGAGCCGAATCAGAATCAGCCATTATTGTTTTATATACGCTCTTTAGAATACGTACCTATTAGTTATTTTGATCAGAATAAATTGTCTACTGATGGGACAACCCACTTTACAGAAACCACTGCTTCGGAGGATGGATTTCATTTAGCATTTCAGGTTTCCTATGCGGGCAGCGACTGGAATGAGATGCGCGTTAAAGAAGCGAAGACGATGAAAACATTACCGGAAGTGCTTAAGGGCATCAAGTTTTCAAGCACGGCATGGTATCAAAACGGATTTTTCTATTCTCGCTATGATGTTGACACAACAAAAGCGATTTATACACTTAAAAATGAAAACCACAAAGTTTATTATCATAAATTATATTCAGAACAGTCGCAGGATTCATTAGTGTATGAGGATAAAGAACATCCGCTTCGCAATTTCTCTGCAGCTGTTACTGAGGACAATAAATATCTATTGATCTTTTCTTCAGAAGCAACTAGTGGAAATAATGTATTGCTACAAGATTTAAAAAATCCGAAGAAAAACCTTGTTACTGTTGTGAAAGGTTTTGATTACGACTTTTCGTATATCGGTACTGTTAGTGGTAAGCTTTTATTCATGACCAATTACAAAGCTCCGCAAAATCGTTTGGTATTAATTGATCCTAAATTATCTAATGAAAAAAACTGGAAAGATTTAGTGCCTGAGTCGAATGAAAGCATGAAAGATGCAACATTAGCACTCGACAAACTGATTGTGCATTACATGAAAGATGCAAGTAGTCAATTGAAGGAGTACGACTTTAACGGAGTGTTTAAGGGAGATATTAAATTAGGAAGTATTGGAACTGTAGATGGTCTTTCAGGATCATTAAAAGACACGAACCTATTTATCTCCTTCACCAATTTTGTATCACCTGCAATTATTTATCGCTACAATGTTGTTACATCCAGACTATTGGTACAGAATAAATCGCAATTACCTTACGATATCAATCAATTTGAAACGAAGCAGGTATTTTACACTTCAAAAGATGGAACTAAAATTCCGATGTTCATTGTGCACAAAAAGGGTGTTCAGTTAGATGGAAATAATCCTACCCTCCTATTTGGTTATGGTGGATTCAACATAAGTAAAACACCTGAGTTTAAACCAGAGCGATTAGTGTTTTTAATGAAAGGTGGCGTATTGGCTGTACCTTGTTTACGAGGTGGGGGTGAATATGGAAGCAAATGGCATGAGGCAGGTACGCAATTGAAAAAGCAAAATGTATTTGATGACTTTATTGCTGCTGCTGAATATTTAATTGCAAATAAATACACGAATCCATCTAAGCTTGCTATTAGTGGACGCTCGAATGGTGGATTATTAGTTGGTGCTGTTATGTTACAACGCCCTGAATTATTTAAAGTAGCCTTGCCTGCTGTAGGAGTAATGGACATGCTTCGCTATCATAAATTCACAATTGGGTGGTCATGGAAAGGTGACTATGGCTCATCGGACGATAGTTTGCAATTTAATAATCTAATTAAATATTCTCCTTTGCATAACATCAAAGAAAACGTTGAATACCCATGTACATTTGTAACTACAGGTGATCATGATGACAGAGTTGTTCCTGCACATTCATTTAAGTTCGCAGCAACTTTGCAAAACAAGTATAAAGGCGAACGGCCTATGCTAATTCGGATTGATAGTAACGCTGGTCATGGAGCTGGAAAACCTAAATTCAAATTAATTGATGAGCAAGCAGACATATTTACATTCTTATTTTATAATTTAGGAATGTCATTATGAAAAATATAAAATCGCTCACAGGCTTCCTTGTTGTTTTAGCATTAATAATTAGCTCGTGTAAAAAAGAAGATCAAATTGGAATGGACTTCAAAATTAATGGAGCCAAAGATTTAACACTTCTTAAAAACGATAGCATCATCAGAGATATCACCTTTTTGTATTTAGGAGGTAGTCGCGAAGAACTTACTATAACTTGTACGGGTATACCCAATGGTGTTACAATCAACTTTAGTTCTTATGCTGGCACACCCGACTTTACAGTAAAGCAAACAATTAAAACCAGTAATGCAGCAATAGGAGTTTATCCAATTAATGTTACTGGCTCTACCCCATTAGGTAAAGTATTCTCCCGAACATTTTATCTGACTGTTGCCGCATCTCCAAATATTAGTCCTACGGTTAGTTTATTCGGCAACTACACCATCGATATTACCTTGAACCAACCATTTATTGATCCTGGTGCCACAGCACAGGATCCTGAAGACGGAAACATTACCAGTCAAATTGTGACATATGGTTCAGTTAATATTGATTCGACAGGTAATTATCCGATAAGTTATGTAGTATATGATTCGGGAGGATTAAAAGATTCGGTAACACGTATTGTTAGAGTTTTTAGCTCCTTGAATTATGTATCTGGTCAGTGGACATGTAAAACCATTACGCCATCTACTAATGATACAACCAACTGGATTACGACACTTCAGGCATCTGCTACAGTTGATAATCGATTTTTGATTTTTAAAATCGGCGATAACTTTTTAGCAAATCCGATAGTTGATTATTATCCTTCGAGCGGAATATTGACCTTGGCGAGTCAGACATTCTATTGTCAGACAGCAGTTGATACCTCCAACCATACATTTGTTGGAACTGGAACTATTACGAGTCAAGGTCAACAAAAAACTATCACGATTGATTATACCGACTCGTATTTCGATGCGTTGCAAGGCAATAACGTAAGCATCCCTCGAAGAGATATCTACTTTAAATAGTCGGCTTAAACTGATGTAAATGATGGATGCAATGTTTGTATAACAAGCGCGTCCAAAGTTCTTCGTTTAAGTCGCCAAAAATTGGATTACGCACTACTAAATTTTCAACTTGTTGAAATCGTTCATAAAAACGATTCAGTTGTGATTGCAATTCATCAAACAATTCATTTGTATTCTCATTATTTACAGGAGCAGGCTCCTCACCCATCATCGAATTTTTTGTTTCGGGCTTAAATAATTTATCCGTCATAAGAAATGCTTGCATCGCAGGAATTCTTTCTTCTGGTGAATAAATATTTTCATAGATAATATCACCACTAGCGTTCTTACATGATTCGAGTAGATGTTCCAGCATCTGATTAAAATTCATCTTTCCCCAATTAGTATTTGCAGGTTGAGATAGTGAGCGAAAGTCGTTTACTAATTGATTTAGCAAATATTCTTTTTGTTCTTGAGTTGTCATTTTGATTGAATTAAAATCCTGGAAATCCTGGTAACATATCACGGCCTGCTGCCTTCATTTCTGTCTCTGATAGAGCATCTGCTTTGCTAAATGCATCAGCAAAAGCCAATTCAAGAAAATCCTGTACTTCTTCCTTTCGCTCAGGAAAAAGCAAGCAAGGATCAATATCAATCGATTTAATTTTTTTATTAGCTGTAAGTATGATTTTCACCTGGCCTTGTGCAGAAATGCCATCCACATAAACAGTATCAAGACGAGCTTTTACCTCTTCCATTTTCTTTTGCACGTCGCCGAGTTTACTAAGAATATCGAACATATATTAATAAGATTAGAAGTGCGAATTTACGGCTATTTGTTAATTAAATAAACATTGCCAATCAATTCGATTTTGGAAGAACCTATCTTTTAATTACATTAGAGCCGTTAAAGTAAAAATCATCATAATTTAAAACTAACCAAACCAAATAAAACGCATGAACACAAACGATCAAAGCGGACACCCGAGAGGGTTATACCTACTCTTCTTCACAGAGATGTGGGAACGCTTCAGTTACTACGGAATGAGAGCGATTTTCATTCTGTACATGACAAAAGCTTTATTCATAGATAAAGCCTTTGCATCAAATATTTATGGAAGTTTTACAGGACTTGTTTACTTAACTCCCTTATTAGGCGGTTACTTATGCGATAAGTATTGGGGAAACAGAAGAAGTATTTTATATGGAGGAATTTTAATGGCCGCTGGACAGCTGTTTCTTTACTTAAGTGCCACTATGACTGTTCCAGATGTTCAATCGACATCTGCTATGACCTTCATGTGGGCTGGACTAACCTTGTTGATTATTGGTAATGGTTTCTTCAAGCCAAACATCTCAACAATGGTTGGTCAGTTATATCCGAAGAATGATAGTCGCGTAGATGGTGCATTTACTATTTTCTACATGGGTATTAATATGGGAGCCTTCTTTTCTCCGTTAATCTGCGGAAGTTTTAGTGACTACAAATATGGATTTTTAGCTGCTGCAATTGGTATGATTTTAAGCTTAATATCGTTTGAAGTACTAAAAAATAAACATTTAAAAGGTCCTGATGGAAGCGACTTAGGAATGCCGGTTGCTAAGTTAGATATGAAAACAGGATTATCGATTGTGGGTTCTATTCTTGCAATTTTTGCATTCTTAAATTACAAAACAATTGTTGGATTTTTATTAAACGCAGGAGCAATTGCCGATGTGAATTCACTATCACATACAATTGCTAACCTAGATGTAGTTGGGTATTTAATTTACCTTTCGTTAATTGTAATGCCTTTAGTGATTTTAAAAGATAAATCATTATCGAAAGATGAAAGAGAAAGAATTATTGTAATTTTTATTCTTGCTTTCTTCGTGATATTCTTCTGGGCTTGTTTCGAGCAAGCAGGTGCATCATTAACCTTATTTGCTGATCAGCAAGTTGACAGGGCAATTGATATATCAATTAGCAAATATTTTATCCTTGGATTTTCAATTTTACTACTTTATCTTCTTGGTAAAGCAATTGGATGGTTTTTTGAATTATCAGAAAGCGGTATTGCAAAATTACAGTCTATTTCTATTGCATTGTTAGCATGTTTAATTGCGGTAAATGGTGGCTTAAGTGATTTACATCTTACAGAATTTCCATCTCCTTGGTTCCAGTCGGTAAACCCATTAGCAATCATTATCCTTGCTCCTTTCTTCACAGTAATGTGGGGTAAATTAGCGAAGCTAAAAATGGAGCCTTCTTCTCCATTAAAAATGGCTTTAGGTCTTGGTTTAGTTGCATTAGGATATGTGATTATTGCATTTGCAGTTCATGGAATTTCATCATCAACTAAAATTGCGATGTTCTGGTTATTTGCATTGTATATCGTTCACACAATGGGAGAACTTTGCTTATCACCTATCGGATTAAGTATGGTTAGTAAACTCGCACCCGTTAGATTATCCTCTTTATTAATGGGAACATGGTTCTTAGCAAATGCAGTAGCAAATAAATTTGCTGGAACATTAAGTGCTTTGATTCCTCCGGGAGCTGGTGAAGAAGCATCAACTGACATTCCAAGTATCTTAGGAATTCAAATCAACAACTTATTTATTTTCTTCTGTGTGTTTATTGTGTTAAGTGGAGCTGCTTCACTTATCTTGTTAGCACTTTATAGAAAATTAATTAAAATGATGCACGGTGTAAACTAATCGTGTTATACATAATGAATGAGAAAGTCCTGATGAAAAGTCAGGGCTTTTTTATTTCACCCCTATTGGGAAATTGCATAAAATAGATTTACTTTGATTAAAACCAAACTACTATGTCGACTTTAGCCGAGATACAAAACTTTAAAGGGAAATATCCAAAGCAATTATGGTATCTGTTCTTCTCTGAAATGTGGGAACGCTTTTGCTTTTATGGCATGCGCGGAATGTTAGCCGTCTTTATTGTATCACAATTGAAGATGGATGAAGGTACCGCTAATTTGCAATATGGCGCCATACAAGCCTTTGTGTACGCGTTTACATTTATCGGTGGACTCTTTGCTGATAAAATATTAGGGTTTCGCAAATCGCTTTTCTGGGGCGGATTATTAATGATTGCTGGCAGTTTGATTTTGTCGCTAGGAATAGACATTCATCAATCTTTAGAAAGTAATCACTTTTGGTTTTTCCTTGGAACAAGTTTCACCATTATTGGCACAGGATTTTTCAAACCGAATATATCAACGATGGTAGGATCGCTTTATCATGAAAATGATTCACGTAGAGATGCTGGATTCTCTTTGTTTTATGCAGGGATTAATGTAGGTGCATTATTGGGAGGATATGCCTGTATTGCAATTGCGAATTCGTATTCTTGGAATTTAGCATTCGGATTAGCAGCCGTTGTTATGACGATTAGCCTAGTAACATTTATTTTCACGCAACGTAGTTTAGGTCCGATTGGATTATCGCCTTTGAATGAGGGTAAAGGAAATAAAATAGCAGAGCTAGCAGTTTATATTGGATCATTAGTTTTGATTCCTGTCATTATGATAATGGTAGCTAAGACCGAGTACACCGATTACTTCATGTACACGATTGGTCCTGCTGCCTTAGTTTACATACTTTTCGAATTAAGAAAATATTCGAAAGCGGAAGTCAATAAATTAATTGCAGCACTTGTTTTTATCTTTTTTTCTATTGTATTCTGGGGTATTTATGAACAAAGCGGTGGGTCGTTAGCGTTATTCGCGCATGAGAATTTACACAATACTATAATGGGAATTCAATTCGATCCAAATGGAATTAATAATTCAGCGAATGCTCTTTTTGTAATCATCTTCGCTCCTATTCTTGGTTTGATTTGGGTTTGGATGAGCAAACGAAATCTTGAGCCCAACACTTTAATTAAATTCGGTTTAGGCTTTATCTTTTTAGCTGGTGGATTCTTTGTTTTTTATCAGACTAAGTTTTTTGCAGACGCGAATGGTGTCACTTCTTTAGAAGTATTTACACTTGCCTACTTCGTAATTACCTTCGGAGAACTTTGTTTATCGCCAATTGGATTATCCATCATGACAAAATTATCTCCTCAGCCTTTACAAGGAATGATGATGGGCATGTGGTTTTTAGCGAGTGCCTATGGACAATACGTTGCTGGTATTATAGGTGCTGGAATGTCAGATCCAAATCCAAAAGCCTCCTTAATGGAAAAACTAATTTCCTATACTAACGGCTACGAACAGTTGGCAATTTACTCTGTTATTTGTGGTTTGATATTAATTGCTATTTCACCAATGGTGCGCAAATTAATGGGTGATGTAAAATAAGTAACTTAACTATAGAAAAATCGTTAAAATCACCATGAAAAATAAAATCGTTACCGTATTAGCAATTTATTGCCTATCATTTTTCTTTTCCGGATGCAATGCACAAACACCAGAAAGTAAATATGACCCTAACGGAATTCATTGGATGAGTTTTGAAGAGGCCGTAAAATTGAATGATGCTAAACCGAAGCGCATTTTTATTGATACTTATACAGAATGGTGTGGATGGTGTAAGAAAATGGACGCAGCTACTTTTAAAGATCCAGCAGTAGTAAAATATATGAACGATAATTTTTATGCAGTAAAGTTAGATGCTGAAACGAAAGACACAATTCACTTTCATGACAAACAATTTACTTATGTAGCAGATTATAAAACGAATCAAATTGCGATCGATTTAATGCAAGGACAAATGAGTTATCCAACTTACACCTTTCTAGATGGACAATTTCAGTTGATTTATAATTTAAAAGGATATCAGACTACCGAACAATTTCTTCCAATATTGCAGTACTTTGCCGAAGAGCAATACAAAAACAACATCAAGCTGGAAGAATTTGTGAGCAAAGCAAGCTCAGGAAATCAGAAGTAAATATTCAGATTTAATGCACCACCATTATTATCATTATCGATAGTAAACAAAGATGATTTTCCAGTTCCCGTTGTAATCACTTCTACCGATCCGCCGTTCCATTTTTCTCTTACTAACTCCCCGGCTTTACGCGATTGTACAGATGGTCCCCAGCCAAACTCCCCACTAATAGACATTTTAGGCGCAAAGAAATACTCGATGCCAACAAATGCACGTAAGGAAAATTGAATAGTATTACCTGGCTTATAAAGTGTATTGCGGGTAACCTGATTTTCATTGCTCAATTCGTTACCATAGGTATAAGTAGTTTTATCTGTTTTTACTCCGTATAAAATCTCACCTCCATAAAAGGCACGCACACGACCTTCTCCTCTCCACTTCTGTACACCAAAGCCAAATGTAATGGCCGTTGTTTTCTGAATGGATTCATCAATTACTAACTCATTCGGATTTGTGCTTCCATTCTTTGCAACAGATGTATCGTTCTTAAAGGATGAAAAACCTATGCGTACTTTCATCCGATAAGCTAAATCATTTTCTTTTAGATACAATCCTGATAAAGTCATTGGATGTCGCTCAGAAAATAAAAATTGGGGTGCTATTGAACTGCTTCCGTTAAACAAGTTACCAGTAAAATTGATAAATGGTACTGCATCAATGTTCAACGCAAAATCATTTTTAGTAGGTAAAATCGGTTTGCCTGATTTTGTTTTTAAAACATCTTGTGCGCTTACCGACACAGATAAAGCAAGTAACGTAACGAGAAATATATTTTTCATAGGATTTAATTTAAATAGATAAGGTATTAGCAATTGAAAATAATTTTTCATCTAAAGGATCTTGGCTTTTAATAGCCTGAACAAATGGCGTTAAAGCAATCTCATTATTTCTGATTCCAACCATCATATTGGTTTGTCCTAATAACAATTGTTCAACTGCATGCACTCCTAGGCGCGCTGCAAGAATTCTGTCAAATGCACTTGGCTTACCGCCCCGTTGAATATGGCCTAAAACAGTTACTTTGGTTTCATAATCTTGGGTATGTTCTTTCATTTTAGCGGCTATCGCTTGTGCACCTCCGTTTTTTTCTCCTTCTGCTACAATTACAATCGTACTCGACTTTTTATTTTTTTTTGCTGTATCAAGTGTATGAATCAAATCTTCCACACTCATAGCTTTTTCGGGCAACATCACCATTTCTGCTCCACCTGCAACAGCTGCCCAAAGTGCGATACAACCAGAATCGCGACCCATTACTTCAATCAAAAAACAACGATCGTGAGAAGCAGCAGTATCTTTTATTTTATCGACAGCATCGACAACGGTATTCAAGGCAGTATCAAAACCTAGCGTGAAATCTGTCCCTGCTAAATCATTATCAATTGTACCTGGAATTCCAATAATTTTAATTTCGGGGTGTTCATTAGTAAACACTTCTGCTCCGGAAAATGTACCATCACCTCCGATTGCAACAATACAATTGATATCATGTTTCTTTAAATTTTCATAGGCCTTATTACGTCCCTCTTTTATCAAAAATTCTTTACTACGAGCGGCCTTTAAAATAGTACCTCCACGTTGTACAATATTCGAAACAGAACGAGAATCCAAATTAATAATTTCTCCGTCTATCATTCCTTGATAGCCACGCATGATTCCAAATACTTGAATATTGTTTACGAGAGCCGCACGAGTTACAGCACGAATACATGCATTCATGCCAGGTGCATCTCCTCCAGAAGTAAAAACAGCCATACGATTCATAACAGCAAATTTATTTTACGAATATAAAAGTAAAGCAAACAACTTTTTCAATTTTTAATAAATGAAATCGATAATTTTGCCGTATGACAGAACAAAATCCCTGGATTACAAAATCAACCCAGACGAAATATGAAAACCCCTGGATACGCCTAGATGAATCGCAGGTGATAAACCCATCAGGAAAAAATGGTATTTACGGCGTAGTACATTTTAAGAACAGAGCAATGGCAATTATTCCACTCGATGAAGAAAATAATACATGGATTGTAGGACAGTTCAGATACACCACCAATACTTACGAATGGGAAGTGATTGAAGGCGGAATTCCGGAGGGTGAAGATTTATTAGAAGGTGCTAAGCGTGAACTAGAAGAAGAAGCAGGATTAATTGCTAGCAATTGGATAATGGTCATAGACGGTTGCCAACTTTCAAATTCTGTATCTGATGAAATAGGATATGCATATGTTGCTAAAGGCCTTACTATGACTGCAACTAATCCGGAAGAAACAGAACAATTACAAATACGCAAGCTACCCTTTGATGAGTTAGTAAAGATGGTGACCAATGGAGAAATTAAAGATTTGCTTTCTGTTGCATCTGTTTTGAAGGTGAAAGTACTTTTAGAAATGAAATTGATTTAATAATACTATTTAGCAAATTATCTAATTGGCACATTAGTAAATCAATCGGGGCTTCGAGAGCCTCAGCCACCGATTTTAATCTACTTTAAACTTCCTTCCTTCCAGTGCCAACTCTGTATTTTCAAAAACAGTTTTAGCTTCTAATAATAAAGGTTGTAAATCGCGGTAGCGAGCTGAAAAATGTCCGATAATTAATTTACTCACCTCTCCTTTTTTTGCAATCTCTGCTGCTTGTATGCAGGTAGAGTGGAATGTTGATGCAGCACGTTCAACCTGTTCATGCATAAATGTGGCTTCATGATATAACAAATCAACTCCTCTAACTTCATCTGCAATACCAATATCAAAAATTGTATCTGAGCAATAAGCATACGATCTCGAAGGCGAGGGTTCTTCGGTGAGATCTTTATTCGGTATAACATCACCGTTATAGGTTCTGAAATCATCCCCTTTCCGAAGTTTATTAAAATAAGTAAACGGAATATTGTGCTGTTGTAATTTATCAATCCTCAACTTTCTCGGACGAGGTTTTTCTTTAAAGATAAATCCTGTGCAAGGTACCCGGTGATTCAAAACAACAGAGCGAACCATCACTTCTTGATCTTCAAACACAACCTCGGCCGCATAATGCATTACAGAATGAAAAATTAAATTATAGCGGAGATGCATATTCGAAATCCTTAATTGAATTTCGATAATATCCATTAATTCTTGTTGTCCGTAAATATGTAAATCGTTGATTCTTCCTTGAAGATGAAAAGTAGATATTAAGCCTACAAGCCCTAAATAATGATCGCCATGCAAATGGCTTATAAAAATATGTGTAATCTTATGGTACTTGATTCGATAGTTCAGTAATTGGGTTAAAGTACCTTCTCCACAATCAATTAAAAAATGATGATCGCGAATTATTAATAACTGAGAGGTGGGATGACGATTATAAATGGGAGTAGCAGAGCTACTCCCTAATATTGTTAATTCAAAACCCATTTACTTTTTGGAAATCACCATTCTCTTGGTAACAGATTCGCCGTTAACAGAGATGGAATACATATATACTCCAGGTGTAAAATCACGGACATCTAACTTTATTACATTCTCCCCTTGATCTCCATTATATGATCTATGATAAACTTCTTTACCAATCATATTGTGCATATAAAATTCAACTTCTCCTAAATTTGGTAAATTATAAATAATGGTTGTAAAGTCTTCTGTTGGATTAGGCATATTCTGACTCATACTTAACGTTGGCAATCCTGCTTCGCTTAATCCTGAAACTGTACTTACTGTAAGATAGTAATAATTAATAGTATCATATTGTGCGTTGGGCACTCCGAAAATAGTAGCGTTAGTTTTTGTAATTGCTGTTATTTGATAAACACCAGCAACAGTTGGTGTACCTGTTACCGCAACACATCCGTTAGATCCGCCAGGAAAAATACAACTTGCAGGATTACAAGCGTAAGAAAGTCCCGCAGGCAATCCAGAAAAAGCAATTAATTCAATTGATGTAATTGGTACAGTAATAGGAATCGGTCCGATATTAACCACCGTATCAACTGGTACCTTTAACTGCATATCTTGAACGTAGGGTTGGTTTACAAATGCAGGTGCCAATCCTGTTGCACTATCAGGATAAATACCAGCTTGAGTAATCGCGGGATTAGGAATACATTGTGAAAATGCTATATTATTTGCGAGTATTATAAAACTTGCTATTAGCGTAACTGTTTTTTTCATGCTTTGTGTGTTTTTTATGATTGATCTTCGTTGATGTTTTTTTCCATTTCACTTGCAATAACAAATTCAACAGCTTCTTGGTTGGATGATTTAATATTTAAAACCTGATCGAGTTGAGATATTTGAACAAGCTTTTTTACTGCATCATTCAATCCAGTTACTACGAAAACACCTCCTGCATTTTTACATAAACGATTTCCAACAAGAATGGCGCTTAAACCAGATGAATCACAGTACATCGATTCAGATAAATCAACAATAATGTTATTAAATCCTTGCGTATTTGTTAGCAGTAATTCTGATTTCAACTCTGCAGCAATAAGTGTATTTAACTTTTGCTCATGTAGTTTTACAACTACATACTTCTCATTTTTATCTATTGTAAACTGCATCGGCTGTGTGGTGTTTAAACAAATATACAATTTTAAAGTAATAATAGGCAATATGAAAAAAGGTGTTTTTTTAACGACTTATTGTTTGAATCCGATATTTTGAGCTAAAAGATATAATACAGCCATACGAATTGCCACTCCATTTTCGACTTGATCAAGAATTATACTTTGCTTACTATCTGCAACATCACTGGTGATTTCAACTCCTCTATTTATCGGACCTGGATGCATTACCACAATTTCCTTCGACAAGCCGTCCAATATTGTGCGATTTAAACCATATAACATACTATATTCACGCAATGAAGGGAAATACTTAATATCTTGTCTTTCGAGCTGTATACGAAGCATATTAGCTACATCGCACCAGTTCAAGGCTTTTATCAAGTTGTTTTCAACCTTTACTCCTAAATCACCGATGTATTTTGGTATTAGTGTTTTTGGTCCACATACCATAACCTCAGCACCTAATTTTTGCAGACAAAAGATATTAGAAAGAGCGACACGCGAATGTAAAATATCTCCTACAATAACTATTTTCTTCCCTTCCACACTACCTAGTTTCTCACGAATTGAAAATGCATCGAGTAAGGCTTGTGTTGGATGCTCATGGGTGCCATCACCTGCATTAATGACACTTGCGTTAATATGTTTAGCCAGGAACATGGCCGCGCCTGGCTTGGGATGGCGCATTACCACCATATCTACTTTCATTGCAAGAATATTATTCACTGTATCAACAAGCGTTTCTCCTTTCGATACAGAAGAACCTGATGCAGAAAAATTAACTACATCAGCCGACAAGCGCTTTTCAGCTAACTCGAAACTTAATTTAGTACGCGTTGAGTTTTCAAAAAAGATATTAGCAACTGTAATATCACGGAGTGAAGGGACTTTCTTTATAGATCTATTAAGAACCTCTTTAAAATTATCGGCGGTTTGAAAGATGAGTTCAATATCCTCTTGCTTAAGATCTTTAATTCCTAGAAGATGTTTAACACTCAACTGCTGACTCATATTTTTGATTCTGATGAAGTGATCCAAACTCCGTCGTTACCATCTTCCGACTGAAGCTGAACTAATACTTTTTCACTTGCGATGGTATCAATAGATTGACCGATATAATCGGCAGCAATCGGTAATTCACGACTAAACTTGCGGTCAATTAATGTAAGCAATTCTACTCTTAAAGGGCGTCCGAAATCTAACAATGCGTCTAATGCCGCCCTAATTGTTCTTCCCGTGTAAAGTACATCATCTATTAAGATTACATTCTTCCCTTCCACAACAACATCCATTTTGGTAGCACTAGGAACAATTAATTCTCTTCTTCTGAAATCATCACGATAAAAGCTGATATCTAGCTCTCCGTAATCAATATGCGCATTGGGATTAATTTCCATTAATCGCTTATAAATAAGTCGAGAAACCAAAACACCGCGCGACTGAATACCTATCAGTACCGTATTTTCAAAATCATTATGATTTTCGATTAACTGATAACACAAGCGATCAACAGTAATGCTGAGTAATTCTTTATCAAAAATTCGCTTTGTTTGTCCTTTTTGCATTAGCTGCAAATTTAATGTATTTATTCAAAAAAAAACCCCCTTAACGAATTAAGAGGGATTTTTTACTATTTAATGAAAATAAGTTTTAAGCATTATTATCATTTTCATTCATGCTATTCTTAAGATTTGCTAAAGCTGAGATATCTCCTAAAGTTGATTTCTCTTGAGATTCTTTTATTTTCTTCACTGCTTTAGCTGTTGTGCTCTCTACTTTTTCTTTTTCAGCAGACTGAACTTTCTTTTCTTCAGCAGCTTTTTCATCAAAGATACGAGTGTGAGAAACTACAATGCGACGATTTTCCTTGTTGAACTCGATAACTTTAAAATCCAAAGTTTCATTTTCTTTAGCAACCGTTCCGTCTTGTTTCGATAACTGACGGTATGGAGCAAACGCTTCAACACCATAAGTTAGGAACATAACAGTAGCACCTTTATCAGTTACCTTTCCAATAGCTCCTTCATGACCGCTTCCTACTGTGAATATTGTTTCATAAGTATCCCAAGGATTATCTTCTAATTGCTTATGTCCAAGACTTAAACGACGGTTGTCAACATCCACTTCTAAAACAACAACATCTAGCTCTTCACCGATTTTAGTAAATTCAGCCGGATGCTTAATTTTCTTGTTCCAGCTTAAGTCGCTGATATGAATCAATCCGTCTACACCTTCTTCTAACTCAACAAATACACCGAAGTTAGTAAAGTTGCGAACTTTTGCTTTATGCTTAGATGCAACAGGGTATTTTGCTAAAATAGCTACCCAAGGATCATCAGAAAGTTGTTTTAAACCTAACGACATTTTATGCTCTTCGCGGTCAACAGAAAGGATTACTGTTTCTACTTCATCACCTACTTTTAAGAAGTCTTGTGGACTGCGTAAATGTTGTGACCAAGACATTTCAGAAACGTGTATTAAACCTTCTACTCCTGGTATAATTTCGACAAATGCACCGTAGTCAGTTAACACAACTACTTTCCCTTTGATACGGTCGCCTTCTTTCAGATTTGTATCTAAAGCTTCCCAAGGTTGAGCAGTAAGTTGTTTTAAGCCTAAAGCGATACGCTTTTTCTCATCATCAAAATCAAGGATTACTACATTGATTTTATCATCCAACTTCAATATTTCTTCTGGATGATTGATGCGGCCCCAACTGATATCAGTAATATGGAGTAAGCCATCAACACCGCCAAGATCCATAAACACTCCATAAGAAGTGATGTTTTTAACAGTTCCTTCAAGCACCTGACCTTTTTCAAGTTTACTCATGATTTCAAGCTTCTGCTTCTCCATTTCGTTCTCAATAAGAACCTTGTGAGAAACAACCACATTTTTGAACTCCTGATTGATTTTCACAATCTTGAATTCCATTGTTTTTCCTACGTAAATATCGTAATCACGGATTGGCTTAACATCGATTTGAGATCCTGGTAAGAAAGCTTCTATACCAAAAACATCTACGATTAAACCACCTTTCGTACGACATTTAACGAAGCCAGTGATAATTTCATCTTTCTCCAAAGATTCATTCACACGCTCCCAAGATTTGGTAGCACGTGCTCTCTTGTGAGATAGGACTAACTGACCGTTTTTGTCTTCAGCCGTTTCCACGTATACTTCCACCTTGTCGCCTGCTTTTAAATCAGGCATGTGACGGAATTCTGTAAGTGGAATCAAACCATCCGACTTGTAGCCGATGTCAACAACGGCTTCTTTGTTGGTTAAACTTATAATGGTTCCCATCATAATTTCATGCTCCAACACTTGATTTAGCTTATGATCATACAAAGCTTCCATTTTTTCACGGTCAGCTGATTTGTAAGTTTCAAAAGCTTTGCCTGTGTTATCCCAATCGAAATCGTTGGGATCAGGCGTTGCAAAATTGATATGTGTAGTAATTGCCATCGAATTTATTAATCCTTTTCTTTTAAATTATTTCGAAAAGGAGTGCAAATGTAAAAATTAACCTTTGAATATCAAAGTAATTTTAATTTATAAAAAATGATAATTATCGAACTAATAAAAGAACGATTAATGATTTTCTAAAAGCGAACCTGCCTGTTCGATTTTTTCCTTCACCTGCTCCATTAACCACGTAGGTGTTGAAGTTGCTCCAGCTATACCTACCGACTTTACACCATCAAACCAAGATGTTTCAATTTCATCAGCAGAGGAAACAAAATAGCTATTTGGATTTATACTTTTACAAACGCTATAGAGCGCTTTCCCATTTGAACTTTTTCTTCCACTAACAAACACAACTACTTCATATACAGTTGAGAAGCGTTTTAATTGTGGCTCACGATTAGATACCTGACGACATAAAGTATCGTTCGCAATAAAATCATTTTCTTCTAAAGAACCTTTGAATTTAAGGATGCGCTCTTGGATAGACTGCACCATTTTTTCGAAGCCAGCTGTACTTTTTGTAGTTTGAGAAAAGAAGTGAACCGGCTTACTGCAATCAATATTATCTAAGTCTTTTTCCTCAAATACAATTATTGCCCGACCATCCGTTTGCCCAACTAATCCATTCACTTCGGCATGTCCTGGCTGCCCATAAATCACAATTTGAGCATCATCGTTTATCCCTTCAAAGCTCGTTTTAACACGATTTTGCAGTTTTAACACTACTGGACAAGAAGCATCGATTAACTCAATATTATTTTTTAAGGCCAACTCATAAGTTGATGGTGGTTCACCATGGGCACGAATTAGCACTTTGCAATCATATAAATTAGCAAGTTCATTATGATCAATAATCTGCAGACCTTTCGCGCTTAAACGATCAACTTCCATATTATTGTGAACGATATCGCCGAGGCAATATAATTTTCCACTAGCAGCTAATTCGTCTTCCGCCATTTGAATAGCGTAAACTACACCGAAGCAAAAACCAGAATTAGAATCTATTGTTACGATCATTTTATTATATGTTAACTATTAACACTAAAAATACAGCATTGTTTAACAACCAACTTTTAACTTTTCTATTTCTTTCACCACAAAATCCACTTGTTCCTCCTGATTAAGATGCGAATTATCAAGTACAATTGCATCATCGGCTTTTCTTAGTGGACTTTCCACTCGGTGAGAATCTTCGTAGTCACGGCCCACTACATTACTTATCACCTCTTCAATTGTTATTTCAACTCCTTTGGCCACAAGCTCTTTAAATCTTCTTTCTGCCCGAATCATCGGATCTGCTTTCATAAATATCTTTAAATCAGCATTAGGGAAAACGGTTGTTCCAATATCTCTCCCGTCCATCACAAGACCACCATGATTACCCTCTCGCTGTTGTAATTCCACCATCTTTTTACGAACGGCTTTTATAGCACTAACATGACTTACTTGTTCACTAATTTCCATGCTTCGAATAAACTGCTCAATATTTTCGCCGTTTAAAATTACTTCACTCAAACCTGTTTCTGGATTTACCTTGAAAGTAATATTTATATCCGCTAACACAGACAAATAGTCGAATGGGAAATCATTCAATTCTTCAGGATCAGGAATTGGAATATCATTACGCATAAAATAAAGAGTTACTGCTCTGTACATTGCGCCTGAATCGATGTATTTTATACTTAATCGTTTAGCAATCGCTTTTGCAACAGTACTTTTCCCGCAGGAAGAAAACCCATCAATTGCGATTATAATTCGTGATTGCATAATTACAAAGATAAGGTGATATGTGTCATTAATCCTAAATTAAAACAAGAATTAGAAACATACTTTTTCACAACTAATCGATAATAATTTGAAGTCCATCATATGCCACAAAACGATTCGCTGGTAATTCTTCCGACACTACAGAATGCAATCCCATCTGATGACTTAAATGAATTAAATAACCCTGTTCGATGTTAAGTTCTTCTAATAAAAACAAAGCTTGAGTTAAATTAAAATGTGTGGGGTGAGAATTTCTGCGAAGTGCATTTATCACCATTGCTTTAGATCCATAAATTTTACTCTTTTCTTTTTCACTAATGTAATTTGCATCGGTAATGAAAGTAAAATCTCCAATTTTGAATCCTCTGATTTCAAGCTGCTCATGATACACTTTTATTGGAAGCAGCGTAATATCACCGATAACAAACTCATCCTCATCAAAATTGTAAATATTCAATTCTGGAACTCCGGGGTAATCATTTTCAAAAGCATAAAAAAACTCTCTGCGCAATGCGATCTCTACCTGTTTTGTGCAATAAACATTTACAGGTTTTTTATTAATAAAATTAAAGGCGCGGATATCATCCATTCCTGCAATATGATCCTTGTGCTCGTGAGTAAATACTAAACCATCCAACTTCTTTACTTTTTCGCGAAGCATTTGCTGACGGAAATCGGGACCTGAATCAATGACCACGACTGTATCTCCGCGTTCAATCATAATGGATGTTCGAAGGCGTTTATCTTTTGCATCAACTGAAATACACACCTCGCAATCACAACCAATTAAAGGAACGCCTTGCGATGTTCCAGTACCTAAAAATGTGATTTTAGTTTGCAAAGGAATTATTCGTTATCTATTTTATCTGTTGAAGGATTAAAAGCATCAACATCCTGCTCTTTAAAATTTAACTCCCCATTTTCTTCTTTGTTTACTATCGGATTTTTTAGTCCAATATCTCTTAAATCTACTTTTATTTGATGGTTTGCATTCAGCGAAGTAATAATTTCGATAAGTGCCTGTATACGAGTTTCGAGCGTAGAAA
>CALQOD010000040.1 GCA_943332105.1 Chitinophaga pinensis
ATCCGAATATTGCCTTAAGCGATTATGTTGCTCCGAAGTCTTCTGGTGTGAATGATTATGTAGGTGCTTTTGCGTTAACAACTGGACAAGGAATTGATAGCAAAGTAGAGGAGTTTGAAAAAAATCATGATGACTACAGCGCAATTATGCTGAAAGCATTGGCAGATCGATTAGCAGAGGCCTTTGCAGAACATTTACATGAGCGTGTGAGAAAAGAATATTGGGGTTATGCGAGCGAAGAACAGTTTTCTAATCAGGAATTGATACAAGAACACTATAAAGGTATCCGCCCAGCACCCGGTTATCCTGCTCAACCTGATCACACAGAAAAAAATCAGTTGTTTGAATTGTTGAAAGCAACGGATGCAACTGGTATTACATTAACCGAAAGTTTAGCGATGTTGCCAACGGCAAGTGTTTGCGGATTGTATATCGGAAACGAACATGCGCAGTACTTCGGATTAGGAAAAATTAATAAAGAGCAAGTGGAGGATTATGCCAAACGAAAAGGTATGGAGACAGAGGTGGTGGCCAAATGGCTAGCTCCTGTTTTATAATTGAAAAATGGGGTTAAATAAAAAAGGTTCGGAATTTCCGAACCTTTTTTATTATTGTCTAAAGCTAATTACTTAGTTTCAGTTGAAGCTGTTTCAGTTGAAGCTGTGTCAGTTGACTCAGCAGCAGTCATGTCAGCTGGCATTTCTTCAGTAGCAGTTACTTCTTCAGTAGCAGTAGCTTCTTCAGTTTTTGCTCCACCGCAAGATGATAATGCAACAACGAAAGTTGCAACAGCAAGGAATGTGAATAATTTTTTCATTTTGTTTGTTTTTGATTTTAGTTAAACTTACTGCTTAATACCCCATTTAAATTTTAGTAACCCAATTTTTACTCGAATTTTTTAAATAAATCGTAAATTGCTGAAAGCCAGCATATAAAATTGGACATCGAGTCGGGTTACTACAAAATAATTGCAGACATTTGCTTTTATAAAGGGTTACCTTTTTAAATAAAACGAATTAAAGACAAACCAGTATGAATCAAGTTCAGCCTGTTGCCGAAATTGAAATTTTGGAGCTGTTAAAAGCAGGAGATGATAAAACTCTAAAAGTTATTTATCGTCAGAATTACCAAACTTTAGTAAGCTTTATTATTAACAATGGAGGAACATTACAGGAGGCGAAAGATACTTATCAGGAAACAATTATTGTTTTTTGTGAGAAACTAAAGCAAGATGGATTTGAATTAAACTGTAGCATTAAAACGTTCTTATATTCAATTGGTCGCCGCCTTTGGCTTAAACAGCTAAAACGTAAATCGCGTTTTACTACCGAAGAGTTGAATGATGGTGAAGACTATCTCCCAATCGAGGAAGATAAAGCCGATGAACGCGAAGAGCAGTTCTACGCAATGAATCAGGCCCTCGAACAATTAGGCGAACCGTGTAGATCTATTCTCAAAGACTTTTATATTAATGGTCATAGTATGGAAGAAATCACACAAAAATTTGGATATACGAATGCAGATAATGCAAAAAATCAGAAGTATAAATGTTTGAAACGACTCAAGAAGAGTTTTTTCGAAGTCTTTAATAATGGAGTAGCAACTAATGAAGAATTCTAGAGAGATTGATGAGATTATTGAACGATACTGCTTTGGGGAATTAACTCCTGAGGAGCTTCGTATTTTTGAGCAGTGGTTAGAAAGCGACCCTCAATTAACAGCATCAGTGAATGATTTTTTATCGCTTGAAAATGCTTTTGAAAATTATCGCGAACGACTTGCACTTAGGAAGAAGATTGAAAGTGTCCATGAAGAAGTAGAGTTTGATTTATTTAATACGCCAACGCCATTAAAAGTAGTAAAATCTAGTGGTTCAACGAAGTTCCTTTTTGGGAAAGAACGTTCTTATTTATCTATCGCTGCAGCTGTTTCTATTTTTATTTTAAGCGCTGTTTCTCTTTCACTTTGGATGTTAGGGAATGGTTCCTCTAAAAATCAAAACGCCTACCGCGAATTACGTCGTGAGGTTGAAAAGATTAAGAAGAATCAGAAAGAAATTATCAAAGGAATTAATGCCGATGATGTTAAAGGCGATCTTAAACAATTTACAGGAACAGGTTTCGCTATAACAAAAGATGGTTATGTTTTAACTAGCTTTCACGTAATTCAAGACGCAAAGCAAATTTATATCAGCAATGAATCAGCGGGTCAGTTTCAAGCGGAAGTGGTTTATTCGGATAGATCTTTAGATCTTGCAATGCTAAAAGTTAAGGAAGATAGTTTCCCTGGTTTTAAAGAAATTCCTTTCTCAATTAAAAAATCAATTTCTGATCCAGGAGAAAAAGTGTTTACATTGGGTTTTCCTCGTGAAGATTTAGTTTTTGGTGATGGTTCAATTAGTTCATATACAGGTTTTGAAGGCGATACAACAGCTTATCAAATAAGTATACCTCTTAACCCAGGTAATTCTGGCGGACCTTTGTTCGATAATCAAGGGAATTTAATTGGAATCATTAGCGGTAAAAACGAATCTGCCGAAGGAGCTTCTTTTGCCGTGAAGTCAAAATGGATTAATGATTACATCAATTTAAAGAGTGATAAAAATATTTTATTGCCTAGTAACAAGTTGTTAATTGGTATGGATAGAGCATCACAAATTAAACGGTTGAAAGATATTGTCTTTATGGTTAAAGTTTATAACTAACGTTGTTATTTAATAATAGTAAGCGGGTCCATAAAAACCCGCTTTTTTAATGCACTTTTTTTAGCCATATGTATCAAACCCTTTCTTAACTTTGCGTGCAAATAGTTTAGTTATGAAGTTTATTTTTCGGTCGTTTCAAGTATCGCTTATTCTGTTGCTAGTTTATCCTACAAGTGGTTTTTCGCAAAAGCAATGGAGCTTGCAAGAATGTGTAGATTATGCCGTGCAACATAACCTTTCTGTAAAACAACAGTATATCGCAACGATTTCGCAAGAGAATTCTGTAAATCAAAGTTTATATTCTTTCTTTCCTACTTTGAATGCCTCTGGTAGCGGAAGTTTTAATTGGGGACGATCAGTAGATCCGTTTTCCTACACTTTTACAAATGCTGAAATCAAATCGATTAATCCTTCGCTAAGTTCTAATGTAACAATCTTTAACGGTTTTCAATTGCAAAATACGCTCAAGCAAAGCAAGCTGAATTTTATGGCTGGTCAAAACGACTTAAAGAAGATTCAAAATGATATTTCATTAAGTGTAGTTTCTGCTTACCTGCAATTTTTATATGCTAAAGAGCAATTCAAATTAACACAGTCGAGGGTAAACGAATCCCAAAAGCAGCGTGATCGCACTAAGGCAATGACAGATGCTGGTGCTATGACACAAGGAAATTTATTGGATGCCGAATCGCAATTAGCAAATGAAGAGTTAAATAATATAACAGCTGAAAATCAAAATACTATTGCTCGTCTTTCACTTATTCAATTACTCGAGCTAGACAGCGTAGCCAACTTTGATATTGTTTCACCACAAGTAGATATTCCAACATCTTCCGTACTAAATTCAACGGCAGACCAGGTTTTTCAATTGGCTATTTCACACTTGCCAGAAATTAAAAGTGCTACCTTTAAAGAAGCAAGTGCTTTAACTTCGGTTAGCATTGCGAGAGGAAGTTATATGCCTCGCCTAACCATGTTTGGTTCACTATCAACAGGTTATTCTAGCACAACGCGTAATCTGGATGGGACTCCTCAATACCTCGGGGTTTTCCCTACAGGATATGTAACTGCATCGGGAGAGGATGTGCTTGCACCTGTATTTAAAACCGATTATGTAAAAACTCCTATATCAACTCAGTTTGACAACAATGTAACTAAAGCAGTTGGTGTAAGTTTGAGTATTCCAATCTTCAATGGTTTTTCAGCCCGCTACCGGGTTAGTAATGCCAAATTAAATTTATTATCTGCTGAAACAAGTTTGCAGCAAGCGAAAAATACAGTTTTTAAAAGTGTACAACAAGCAGTTGCCGATGCCAATGCTGCTCAAAAAAAATATCAGGCACTTACTAAAAGTGTTACAGCATTAAATGAAGCATATGTGTATGCAGAAAAAAGATACAATGCTGGTTTAACAAGTTCATTGGAATTTCTAACGGCAACGAATAACCTAACTCGTGGCAAGGTGGACTTGCTACAGGCAAAATTTGATTTGATTTTTAAAATTAAAATACTTGATTTTTATGCAGGCAATCCGCTTGCTTTCTAATATATTATCGTATGAAAAAGAAAATAGGAATTGCTCTTGTTATTGTTATAATTGGATTAGTTGTAGCAAAAAAGTCAGGGTGGATTGGTTCAAACGATGCAATTAAAATCAGTGTCGAATCTGCAACTAATCGCGATATTGTAGAAACAGTTTCTGCAAGTGGGAAAGTACAACCTGAAAAAGAAATTAAAATTACTGCTGATGTTTCAGGAGAGATAGTAGAGCTCTATGTGAAAGAAGGCGACGTTATAAAGAAAGGAGCATTGCTTTGTAAAATAAATCCTGAAATTTATTTGTCAAGTTTAGAGCGTTCGGAGGCTGCAGTAAATGGCTCAGTTGCTAATTTATCAAGCAGCAAATCAAGATTAACACAAGCCGAATCTCAGTTGCAAAAGGCAGAACTTGCTTATAACAGAAATAAAAAACTGTTTGAAGATAAAGTGATTTCATCTCAGGATTTTGAATCGATTAGATCAACTTATGAAGTAGCTAAAGCAGAAGTTGATGCAGCAAGAATGGCAATTGCATCATCGGAGTTTACTATTAAAAGTTCACAAGCAAGTTTGAAGGAGTCGAGAGAAAATTTGAACAAAACTAATATCTATGCGCCTGTTGATGGAACCATTTCAAAATTGAGTAAAGAGAAAGGAGAGCGTGTTGTTGGAACTAATATGATGGAAGGAACAGAAATAATGCGTCTCGCAAATTTGAATGAAATGGAAGTAAGTGTGGATGTTAGTGAAAGTGATATTGTGCGCGTTTCTCGAGGTGATACTGCAGAAATTGAAATCGATGCATACCTCGGAAGAAAGTTCAAAGGTGTTGTTACAGAAGTTGCTAACTCAGCAACTTTATCTGGCGCACAATCTACTGATCAGGTAACAAACTACACCGTGAAGGCAAGGATATTAAGAGATTCTTATCAAGATTTATTAGAAGGCAAATCAGCTGATTTTAGTCCGTTTCGCCCAGGTATGTCAACTACGATTGATATTATCACTAATAGAGTTTCTAATGTGTTAGCAGTTCCTATTGCAGCAGTAACAACACGCGATACTTTAAAAACTAAGATTGTTAAAGGGGCAGACATTGCATCTTCAAAAGTGAAAGAATGTGTGTTTGTAGTAGTAGATGGAAAGGTGAAAATGAAATTTGTTAAGACTGGAATTCAGGATAACATGAATATTCAAATTCTTGAAGGCTTAACACAAAATGATAAAGTAGTTGCTTCACCCTTCAGGGTAATTTCTAAAACTTTGAAAGAAGGAGATGAAGTCAAGGTTGTTTCTAAAGAAGAGTTATTTTCCGTTGAAGAATAAATGATTTTACATATTGAGACAGCTACCGATATTTGTTCCGTTATTTTAGCAGATAACGGAATTGTTATTGCTGAAAAAACATCTGAGCCTATTCGCGATCACGCTTCTTCTCTTGCGGTTTTTATTGATGAGGTTTTAAAACTAGCAGGAGTTTCGCCATCGGAATTAAAGGCAGTGACTGTAAGTAAGGGGCCAGGTAGTTATACAGGATTACGTATTGGTGTTTCTACAGCCAAAGGGTTATGCTATGCTTTAAACATCCCGCTTATTGCTATTGCTACTACGCAGGCTATGGCACAACAGTTTTACTTGGAGAATCCAGATTATAACGGATATGTGGTGCCGTTATTAGATGCCCGACGAATGGAAGTATATGGCGCAGTTTATAATCGCCAATTAGAAGAAATACATCCTATTGTTGCGGAAGTATTAAATGAAAACAGTTTTTTGTTTGATAGTAATTTGCAGTATGCTTTAATAGGAAGTGGCGCTGCAAAAACAAAAGATTTTTTTGAGAGCAAAGCAAATCTGATTTTCTACGAGCAATTTTTAATTTCTGCTCATGGACTAGTAAATCTCGCATTAAAGGCATATGATGAAAATGCTTTTGAAGATGTAGCGTATTTTGAGCCATTTTATTTAAAAGATTTTGTAAGTCCACATTTTAAATCTGAAAACTAAAAAATGATTGGATTGTTGTAAAGCTTAGTATTTATGCCTTACTAATCTGAAAACGAATAACCATGAAACAGTATTTAATTAGCTTAGCAGGAGTTATTGTTTTAATGTCCTGCACCAATCCTAACAAAGGAATTCAATCCAAATCTTCGCAGTCTAATCAAAATCAAAAAACTAAAAATATGGAAACAAAAAATTTAGATACCGCTACATTCGGTGGAGGATGTTTCTGGTGTGTGGAGGCTGTTTATCAGCAATTAAATGGTGTCATATCTGTTGCCAGTGGTTATGCTGGCGGACAACGTGCTAATCCTACTTATGAGCAAGTTTGTAGTGGGGCTTCAGGACATGCAGAGGTTATTCAAATTGTTTACGATACAACTAAAATATCATTTGATGAATTGTTGCAAGTATTCTGGACAGTTCACGATCCAACTACTTTAAATCGTCAGGGTGCTGATGTAGGTACGCAATATCGTTCAGTCGTTTTTTATCATAGTGAACATCAAAAGGAAACAACACAATCCTACATTGAAAAATTAAATAAGGAACATGCGTTTGCAAATCCAGTTGTTACAGAGGTAAGCCCAATCACCACATTTTATAAAGCAGAAGATTATCATCAGAATTACTACAATGACAATCAAAATCAGCCTTATTGTTCTTTTGTTATCCAGCCAAAAATGGAGAAATTTAAAAAGGTATTTGGTGATAAGCTAAAGAAATAGTTTCTAAAAAACAGATTGCAAAAAAGGGGAGTATTATGCTCCCCTTTATATTTTAATTAATCTTGAAATGTTGTTTAGCCATTTCCGTTACAGCGCTTCCAATAGCCAAACATGCAGTAGCTGCTGGTGATGGCGCATTTAAAACATGCAATGCATTATCGCTATGAACAATTTTAAAATCATCTATCATTAGTCCTGATGAATCCAATGCCATAGCACGAACTCCCGCTCTTCCAGGAACAATATCTTCCATTTTTAAATCAGGAATTAATCGTTGTAGGCGTTGTAAAAATAATCGCTTGCTAAATGCTCTGCGATACTCGTCTAAGCCAAATTGCCAGTGTTTGAAAAATAACTTCCAGGTGCCACCATAACTTAGTGCGTCAACAGTGTCTGATAAACTAAAATCTGTTTTTCCATAGCCTTCACGCTTAAAGACAAAAACCGCATTGGGTCCGCATTCAGTAGGATGGTTAATCATTCGAGTGAAGTGAACGCCTAAAAATGGGAATTGCGGATCAGGAACCGGGTATATAAGATTCTTAACTTTATATTTTGCTTCTTCTGTAAGTTCATAATAATCTCCTCTGAAACCAACAATTTTCATATCAGGATCAACACCATCTTTCTTAGCAATACGATCAGTTTGTAATCCAGTACAGTTTACAATATAATTACATGAAAACTTCCCTTTAGGGGTAAGAACAGTGGTTTTTCCATCTGCTTTTTCAAAGCCTGTTACTTCATGCTCTAAAGCTACTTTGCTTCCTAGGAATTTTTGTTCAATTAAATCAGCTAATACTTTACAGACTCCAACAAAGTCGATAATGCCTGTACAACCCACACGGACTCCTTCAATACCTGAGCAATAAGGCTCAATTTCTTTTATTTGAGCAGCAGAAATTAATTCGATGTCTTCAACATCATTTTGTAATCCATGGTTAAACACTTTGTGCATATGAGGTATCTCTGCCGGATCTGTAGCTACAATCAATTTACCGCAAATGTCATGTGAAATATGATGTTCTTTTGCGAACGCAACCAACTCTCTTCTTCCTTCTACGCAATTTTTCGCTTTATAACTTCCTGGCTTATAGTAAATCCCTGAGTGAATTACTCCGGAATTTCTTCCAGTTTGATGATAGGCCACAGCATTCTCTTTTTCAAGAACAAGAATTTTCAAATCAGGTCGGTGCAGGTTTAGTTTGTATGCGGTTGATAATCCTACAATACCTCCTCCGATAACTATTATGTCGAAGTGTTTATTTTCCATTGCACAAATGTAATACCTACGCAATTAACTTCCGAAGTGATTTTGATTAAAATATCCAATGTAAAAAAACACATAAATGTGTTGATAAATACATATCGACGATGACAAAGAAAACTATTCTAACTTTAAATTTGTAAACTTACATCTTGATATGCTAATTATTAGTAGAGTGCTTGTGTTTTTAATTTGTCCAGTTACTGTTTTTGCAGGAATAAATGATAATCCATTTGGTGGAATCAAATCTTCTTCAATGGGTGGCATGGTAACTTCTATCGCATTTGATGGAAGTTCTTCCTATTCAAATCCTGCAACAATGACTTTTTTAAAGAAAAACTATATCGATGTTGGAATTAATTACTCTTCTCCCAAATCAATTTTTCTAATGAATACCGGCAACAAATATTACAACAGTAAATCAAATAGTCTTCCTATTAGTTTATTCGGAGTTTATAAGTTTACTGATAAAGTAGATTTAGGATTGGCTATAAATAATATTTTTCAAAACAATATTTCATGGGATGAAAGCTGGGCTGGCAAGTACATTTGCATTTCTAATAAAACCGATGTTCAAAATTTTCAGCCTACAATTTCATATCGCGTGAATAAGAAATTTTCTATTGGTGGCGGATTGATGTTTACTATGTATCATCAGCAGGTAGCTAAAGCATTAAATTATGAAAGTGTAAATGGTGCACCCATTGTTAATTATAATTTGAAGGGTTCAGCACTAGGATTAAACTTGGGCTTAAATTATAATGAGAAGAAATGGCATTTAGGTTTATCGGTGCGCACAGGATTGAATTATAAAAATGCTAAGGGCGATGCTACATTTAAAAATGTCCCTTCCTCATTATCTGCTAATGGAATTCTTCCATCTGGATCTATTGAAGCAACTTCAAGTATTAAATTACCCTCTGTAATATCTTTAGGTGCTGCTTACGAATTAGATGAAAATTGGTTGGTTACAATGGATTTGAATATTTATAATTGGTCAAACATCGATTCGTTAAAAATAACAACAACTAATTACGAAAATTGTAGTTTCAATGTAAAGCAAGACTTGAGCAGTTCTTACGCAATCAGGTTTGGTGCAAAATATATTCAATCAAAGAATCTAAGTATAAGGGGAGGCTTTGCGTTTGATTTGTCTCCTGTTTTAGATACTTATGTTAATCCTGCATTCCCTGATGCTAATAAATTCACTTACACTGGGGGTCTTTCTTATCAATTTAAAAAATCCTTAACGGCAGATGTGTATGTTGGATATTCAGATATCAAAGAGCGCAAAGAAGTCAAAAATGTAAATAATTTTAATGGTACCTTTAAGTCGAATGCGCTTATTGGTGGAATAGGATTGAGTTATGAATTTTAAAACATGCGTAGTAATTTTTTGCTTGAGCATTGTTGCTTGCAAGCCTAATTTGGATGAGCCTCGCTATACAAGTGGAAGTGCATCGTTTATGCGATTTGTTGCAATTGGTGACGATTTTGGTGCTGGATACACTAACGGTGCTCTCACCCTTAAGGGTCAATTAAGTGCTGTTCCTAATCTCATAGCAGGTAAGTTTCAATTAGCGGAGGGTGGTATTTTTACGCAAGCGTTTATGCCCGAGGGAAGCGGAGCTGGAGTTGATATCGTGAATAATATTTTGACGGGCTCTGGATACCTTTCCAGTTATATTAATTGTCAGAATAAGTCGTCGCTGATGATTTTAAAAAATAGTTTCGATCCTTCTAATCAGAATTGGCTAGGTGCAAAGCATTATAATAATTACTGCCTTCCTAGTTTGAAATCATTTCAGTGCTATAGCCAGTTTACGGGAAAATCATATCCAGTAGGCAATTTATTTTATCATCGCATGGCTTCAGATACGGGCTCTTCAGGTCTTTCATCTACTGTATTAGGTGATGCTCAGTTTCTGAATGCTACCTTTGTTATGGTTTGGATTGGCTCTTCGGATGTTTATAATTATGCCTTTTCAGGTGGTGTTGGTGAGGTTGGTGGATTAACTACTAACGATATTACCCCAGTTGATACTTTTCAGAATGCAATTAATTACATATTTAGTGGGTTAACTGGTGCTGGTCAAAGTGGAATCGTCGCTAATATTCCGGGTATTGAAGACATCCCTTATTTTAATGCATTACCGTATAATGCTTTAAAGCTTACTAGTCAGCAAGCTACTGCATTAAATGCTACCTCACCTGCAGGAATTAATTTTATCGAGGGTGAAAATGCATTGGTAATTGCAGTAGAAACTGGTGGTTTGATTCGTCAAATAAAAAAAGGCGAGTATATTTTAAATATTATTAATGCAGATTCTGTTATATGTGGAGGATGGGGGACGCCTCAAAAGCCAATACCTGCGAATTATGTTTTAGATAGTGTTGAAGTAAGTAAAATTACTAGTAGAATTTCGATTTTTAATTCAAATTTAAAAACAGCTGCCAATGATAATGGATTTGCTTTCTTTGATTTCAATCGCTTTATGGCTAATTTGAAAAGTGGATATTCTTTCAGTGGAATTTCAGCAACATCAAACATGTTTTACGGAGGAGCTGTTTCTTTGGATGGATTTCATTTAACTCCTAGAGGATATGCATTGGCTGCTAATGAGTGTGTTAAAGCGATAAATTTAAAATACAAAAGTAATCTGCCATTGATAAATATTGTTGAATACAGCGGAGTGGTTTTTCCATAGCTGATAAAGGAATGTAATTCCTTCTGCTTTTTCGGTGTAATTAAGAGCTTAAACTTTATCTTTGCGGCTATCTAATCAGGCGTTTAATTAAAATGAGTCAACATAGTATTATCGGAAATATTTCTCCTGAATTAATGGATGAAATGTATCACAAGTATTTAAACAATCCAGATAGCGTAGATGAAAGCTGGAAACAATTTTTCTTAGGGTTCGATTTTGCTCGTGCTCATTTTGAAGATAATGCAGAGGCAGTTCCCGAAAAAGTAAATAAAGAGTTTAAGGTAATTACATTAATTAATAGTTATCGAACTCGCGGACATCTATTTACTAAAACTAATCCAGTCCGAGAGCGCAGGCAATATCAACCGACATTAGCAGTAGAAAATTTTGGTTTAACACAATCAGATTTGGAAACCGTTTTTTCTGCGGGTCAGGAAATTGGAATTGGTCCTGCAAAATTAAAAGATATTATTGCTCATTTAGAAGAAACTTATTGCGAGAGTGTAGGTGCCGAGTATAAATATATCCGAAATCCTGAAGTAATCAATTGGCTTCAGTATCGGATGGAAGGTTCGAAAAATCATCAGTCGTTTTCAATAAAAGAAAAGAAAAGAATCCTTCATAAACTAAATGAGGCCGTAGCGTTTGAAAATTTCTTGCATACAAAATTTACAGGTCAGAAGCGATTTTCTTTGGAAGGGGCAGAGTCCGCTATTCCGGCGTTAGATGCAGTGATTGATGCGGGTGCAGAATTAGGCATCAAGGAATTTGTGATTGGGATGGCTCACCGAGGAAGACTGAATGTGTTGGCAAATATTTTAGGTAAAAGTTACGAAGATATATTCTCAGAGTTTGAAGGTAAAGAGTTTGATGAAAATGCTTTTGATGGAGATGTAAAATATCATCTTGGTTTTTCTACTGATGTTGAAACAATGCATAATAAGAAAGTGCATCTAAGTCTAACTCCTAATCCATCGCATCTTGAAGCTGTGGATCCTATTGTAGAAGGAATAGTTCGTGCTAAGTTAGATGAAACGAAAGGGTATACTGTAGATAGTATCGCACCAATACTTATTCATGGTGATGCAGCTATAGCAGCACAGGGTATCGTTTACGAAGTAATTCAGATGTCGCTTTTAAAAGGGTATTCTACTGGCGGAACTATTCACCTTGTAATTAATAATCAGGTAGGGTTTACTACTAATTATATTGATGCTCGTTCAAGTACCTATTGTACGGATATTGCCAAAGTAACATTGTCGCCAGTATTCCATGTTAATGGGGATGATGTTGAGGCTTTGATATATACTATTCGATTAGCAATGGAATACCGTCAGACTTTTCATCAGGACGTGTTCATTGATATTTTATGCTATCGTAAATATGGACATAATGAAGGAGATGAGCCAAGATTTACTCAACCATTATTATACAAAGAAATCACAAATCATCTCAATCCAAGAGAAATATATAATCAAAAATTATTATCTGAAGGATTAGTAGAAGCAAATCTTGCCAAGGAAATGGAAAAGTCTTTCAAGGATTTGTTGCAAAGCAATCTCGATAATTCGAAGTTGCGCGAGAAAACAAAAGTTACTGCTTTTATGGAAGGGCGTTGGTCTAAATATCGTTTAAGTAATTCAAAAGATTTTGATCAGTCGCCAGTAACAGCAGTTGATAAAAAGACGATTGCTGCCCTTGCAGATAAAATCACTTCTCTGCCATCTAATAAAAAGTTTTTCAATAAAATTGTTCGTCTATTTGATGACAGAAAACAAATGATGAAAGAGCCTGGTCGTTTAGACTGGGCGATGGGAGAATTGCTTGCATATGCTACCTTGATGAATGAAGGTTTTCCTGTTCGCATTAGTGGTCAAGATGTGGAGCGTGGTACTTTTTCCCATAGACATGCCGTTATACGAGTAGAAGATTCGGAAGAACAATACATTCCTTTAAGTAATTTATCAGACAAACAAGCGCCATTTTATATTTATAACTCCCTATTGAGTGAGTATGGTGTTTTAGGTTTTGAATATGGCTATTCATTCGTATCCCCTGATTCTTTAGTCATCTGGGAGGCGCAATTTGGAGACTTTGGTAATGGTGCCCAAATAATCATCGATCAATATCTAAGTAGTGCTGAAGATAAATGGCGTCGTATGAATGGACTTGTTATGTTGTTGCCTCATGGTTACGAAGGGCAAGGAGCAGAACATAGTAGTGCGCGTTTAGAAAGGTTTTTGCAACTTTGCGCGGAAGATAATATGCAGGTAGTAAATTGTACTTCTCCTGCAAACTTTTTTCACTTAATTCGCCGCCAGATGCATCGCGAATTTAGAAAACCACTTATTGTATTTACACCAAAGAGTTTATTACGTCACCCTAAATGTGTTTCTGCTATTGCAGATTTATCGAAAGGCGGGTTTCAAGAGGTAATTGATGATTCGATTGTAAATGCAAAATCAGTTAAGAGAGTTGTTTTTTGTTCCGGTAAAGTATATTACGATTTGTTGGAAAGACAAGCCGCAGAAAAGGAGAAAGATATTGCAATTGTCAGAATAGAACAATTGTATCCGTTCCCTAAAAAACAGTTAAATACTATCGCTGCAAAATATAAAAATGCTGATGAATTGATCTGGCTTCAAGAAGAGCCTGAAAACATGGGAGCATGGTCGTATTTTTTGCGCACATGGACAAACGCAAAATTGAAAGTGATTGCCCGTGCAGCAAGCGCGAGTCCTGCAACAGGCTCACATAAGCAACATGATAAAGAGCAGCATGCGCTCGTTGAAAAAGCATTTGAAAAAGCAGAAATATCAGCATTAATTTAAATTATAACGTATAGCACCTACGAAAACAATAAAGATATGGCAGTACAAATAAAAGTCCCTTCTCCAGGCGAGTCAATCAGTGAAGTGCAAATCGCACGCTGGATTAAAAACGATGGTGATTATGTAGAAAAAGATGAAGAAATTGCAGAAATTGATTCGGATAAAGCAACATTAACCCTTGTGGCCGAAGCCGATGGTATTTTAAAAACATTAGTAAAAGAAGGTGAAACAATAGCAGTAGGTTCTGTTGTGGCCTCCATTGATACATCAGCAAAAGCACCTGTAAAGAAAGAAACTAAGAAAGTAGAGCCTGCTAAGGCGGAAGCTGTTACAGCAAATTCAAAGGATTCATATTCTAACGGGCATCCAAGTGTAGCAGCTAAAAAGATGATGGACGAAAATAATATCGCTTCTGCACAAGTTGCATCATCAGGAAAAGATGGTAGAATTACAAAAGGCGATGTAGTAAATGTTATTAAAAATGGTACTCCGCGCTTAGCCATGCCTACTCATGAAATTTCTCGTGATCAAAAACGCGAGAAAATGACAATGCTGCGCAAGAAAGTTTCTGAACGATTAGTTTCTGTTAAGCGCAATACAGCTATGCTTACTACTTTTAACGAAGTAGATATGAGTGCAATAATGAATTTAAGAAAGCAGTATAAAGATGCTTTTAAAGAGAAATATGGAATTGGATTAGGCTTTATGAGCTTCTTTACAAAAGCAGTTACCGAAGCTTTACAGGTGTTTCCAGCAGTTAATGCACAAATAGACGGTGATGAAATCGTATATAATAATTATTGTGATGTTGGAATTGCTGTAAGTGCACCTAAAGGACTAATGGTTCCGGTTATTCGTAACGCAGAGGCACTAACCCTTGCAGAAATTGAAGCAGCAATAGCGACGCTTGCTACTAAGGTCCGCGACGGAAAAATTACAGTTGATGAAATGAATGGCGGTACTTTTACTATTACTAACGGTGGCGTTTTTGGGTCGATGATGTCAACGCCAATTATTAATCCTCCTCAAAGTGCTATCCTAGGCATGCATAATATTGTTGAGCGCGCTGTGGTAGTAAATGGTAAAATAGAAGTGCGCCCAATTATGTATCTTGCCCTATCGTATGATCATCGTATTATTGATGGTCGTGAATCAGTAGGGTTTTTAGTAAAAGTAAAACAGATGATTGAAGACCCACTTAAGTTAATGACAGGTGGTACAGACCCTATGAAAGTATTATTAGGTGTATAATTTATTAAGACTCTTATGAAAGGATTTTTTTCTTTTATTTATCAATGTAATAAATATTGATAAATTTGTTTTATTATGAGTCAGGGATATCATATAAGCGTTAAAACAACTATTTTAAATTTCTTTAGAAGGATCTTCAAGCTTTCTGTTTTTGAAAATGGGTTGTCCTATCTTAATACCACATTCTTATCAGGTTTATCAGGAAAGTTGATTCCTCCTCCATATCTGTATAAAAATGGTAGCATTCGCGAGGTAAAACGCAATGGTATTAATTTTAACTTGGATTTGAGTGATACAGTAGATCATTATATCTTTTTCAATTATTATGATCATTCATTAGAACTATTTTTTGAAGAAGCAAAAAATGCAAATGTGATACTGGATGTTGGTGCTAATATTGGCTGGACAGCCTTGCGCTTTGCAAGTATAAACCCGAATGCTACAATTATTGCATTTGAACCTCATCCTATAACTTTTCAAAAAGCACAAGATAATTTTGGTAGAAACAGTTTCAATAATATTTTATGCTTGAATATCGGATTGGGGGAAAGTGAATCCATCTTAAAAATTTATGAACTGATGGATAATAATTCTGGTATGAATAGAATTGTCCTAGATGAATTAGATCGTCCTTTTAAAGAAGTAAAAATTGAACGATTAGATGATGTATTGGAAAGTAGAAGTATTCATCAGGTTGATCTAATTAAATTAGATGTTGAAGGGTTTGAAGGGTTCGTATTGAAGGGAGCATCTAAAATTTTGACAAGCAGCAATGCAAAAATTTTAATGGAGACAGATGATGATTTTTTGAAAAATAATGGAAGTAGTGCGTGGGGAGTAATCGATATTCTTAAAGGATACGGATATCAAACTTTTTATCGCTCCGACAAAAAATGTTTTGTTCAGGCAGGTGATGATTTATCGGGTTGTCATTTCGACATGTTGTGCAAGAAATAAATTATTCTGCTACTGCAATCACTTCGTGTACTTCAGGAAGCATTTGCTTTAATAAGTTTTCAATTCCCGATTTTAATGTCACTGTTGAAGAAGGACAACCACTACAGGATCCTTTTAAAACAACACTTACTGTTCCGTTTTCAAAGGATTTAAAATGAATAGCACCACCATCGCTTTCTACTGCTGGCTTTACATACTCTTCTAGTAATTCTGTAATCTTTTTTTCTAATTCTGGAGATGATGGTATGTTGGGTCTTTCTTTTGTTTCAACTGAAACATCATTCGGTTTTATATCTATTTTCTTTACTGATGCAGGAACATGGTTGTCATCGAAAGGAGAGCCAATAAATAATTGCTCGTCTGACATTAAGTAACCACGAATAAACTCTCTGATAATATTTGTTACATCAAACCAATCAACATCCGATTCTTTACTCAATGTGATGAAGTTGCTGGTAATAAAAACTTTGGTAATGCCGCTAAATGAAAATAGGGATGCCGCCAATGGACAGTTAACAGCAGACTCCTTAGAATCGTATTCAACAACTCCGCCTTCTAGTAGACTGATGTTGGCAACGAACTTCATACTATTAGGATTAGGGGTTAATTCGGCGTATATAGTTATTGGTGTCATAAAATTTACATTGGTGCTGTAAAGTTAATGAAGACAAGTCGGTTTAAATCATCATAGCGTAAATTTAATTCAAGCAATTCTTATTGTAACTTTGTCATATCAATGAGCTACCAACCAGCAAACTGCTTCCAAATTGAATCTGAAGATGATTTTAATGCCTGTGCATTAGAGGTATTTCGTTATCAAGTTGAGAATATACCGGTATATAATCGGTTTATACAATTACTTAAAAATGACATAAAAGGGATTAAGCATTATAAACAAATTCCTTTCTTGCCTGTTGCTATATTTAAATCGCATTATATGATTTCAAATAACGAAAATGCGGAAACCGTTTTTACAAGCAGTGGTACAACAGGGGCCATTACTTCAAAGCATCCAGTTGCAAAAGTTGTTCTTTACGAAGAAAGTTTTATGAATGGCTTTGAGCGATATTTTGGACCTGTTGATGATTATTGCATCATTGGCTTACTACCTGCCTATCTGGAGCGAACTGGGTCTAGTTTGGTTTATATGGTGAAACATCTTATTGAAAAAAGCAAACATAAAAGTTCTGGGTTTTATTTAAATCAATATGCCGATTTGAAAAGTTTATTGCAGCAATTGAAAAATCAAAATCAAAAAACAATTTTAATAGGAGTCACGTTTGCATTGCTTGATATGGCAGAAAATTTTGCAGTGGACTTCCCAGATTTAATTGTTATGGAAACTGGGGGTATGAAGGGCCGTAGGAAGGAAATTGTTCGAGAAGAATTACACCAGATTTTAACAAAGGGTTTCGGTGTAGAAAAAATTCATTCCGAATATGGCATGACGGAACTTTTGTCGCAGGCGTATTCGAAAGGCGAGGGACTTTTTAATTGTCAGCCATGGATGAAAATTTTAATACGAGAAATTAATGATCCCCATAATTATGTTTCTAATGGAATTACTGGAGGTGTCAATATAATCGACTTGGCTAATTACTATTCCTGTTCCTTTATTGCTACCCAAGATCTAGGAAAAAAATTTGGCGATCATCATTTTGAAATAGTAGGACGTTTTGACAATGCAGATTTGCGAGGTTGCAATTTAATGGTGCAATAAAAATCATTAAAAATTTAGATTCATTTCACCTTGTAAATAGATTGGTTTAAGTTACATTTGCCCTCGCATAGAAAAATCTTTACCATCAACAAAATCAGTGGGACTCAAACATAAAATTCGCGATTATTCTCAGCTAACAAAAATGAGGTTGACAACGTTGGTCGTTTTTTCTGCTGCCATGGCTTTTATGACAGCACCTGGTACAATTGATTTCGTGAAAATGGGGTGGCTTATTCTTGGAGGATTTTTAGTGACAGGTTCTGCCAATGGTTTTAATCAGGTGATGGAAAGGGAGTTAGATAAGTTGATGGATAGGACATTATCACGACCATTACCAGCTACAAGAATGAGTGTGGCAGAGGCGATTTTTGTTTGCCTGATTGCTGGCCTAGCAGGCGTTTTTATTTTGGGTTATTTTATGAATTTGGCAAGCGCGGTTTTAGGTGTTTTGGCTATACTACTATATACAGTTTGCTATACACCAATGAAGCGCAAATCGCCGATTGCAGTTTTTATTGGAGCGGTTCCAGGAGCCATTCCTCCATTACTTGGATGGGTAGCAGCAACCGGAACATTTAATACAGGAGCTTGGTTATTATTTGGTATACAGTTTTTATGGCAGTTTCCACATTTTTGGGCAATTGCATGGGTGTTAGATGATGATTATAAAAAGGCTGGATTTAATTTACTTCCTACAGGGAAAAGAGATAAAGGATCAGCACTTCAAACGGTATTATATACGATAAGTTTAGTGCCTGTTGCTGTTATGCCTCTAGTTTTTAATATTTCAGGATGGTTATCAATGGTGCTTATGTTGGCTGTTACATTTTATTTTATTTTTCAAGCTGTTCAACTTTATAGGGAATGTTCGATTGAAGCCGCTAGAAAATTAATGTACGGGTCATTCTTTTATCTTCCGGTGGTTCAAATAGCAATGGTAATTGATAAAATAGGTTAATTTATGGAAAATACAAACACTCAAATCTCAAACGATAAAGAGCCAATTATTCCAACTCAAAAAATAATATTATGGATTGGGTTGGCTAGTATAATTATGTTATTTGCTGGTTTAATGTCGGGCTATATTGTCCGGCAGGCAGAAGGCAATTGGTTGGTATTCGAAATTCCATCCATGTTTTACATATCAACTGGAGTTATATTATTAAGTAGCTTGACATTAGAGATTTCTAAATCGGCAATCCGCAAGGAAAATAATAAAAAGGCGTATCAATTTTTAACATATACATTGATATTAGGACTTGCCTTTGTGATTTGTCAATTTTTGGGCTGGAATCAATTAGTGACAAATAATATTCATTTTTCAGGAGGAAATCCTTCTGAATCGTTCTTTTATACATTGTCGGGATTACACCTTGCTCATCTATCGATAGGTGTTATTGGTTTGGCAGTAACTGCCTTTAAGGCGAAAAAAAATCGCTATTCTGCAAAAAATCATTTGGGAATTTCACTTTGTGCAATATATTGGCACTTTTTAGATTTTCTTTGGTTGATTTTATTTGTATTTTTGGCGCTCTTTAGATAAAATTTTAGATAATCTTTAAAACACTCTTCTACCGTATGGCTGCAGAAGCTACACTTAACAACGAAAACCCTAACTCCAAGTCTTGGAGTGGAGGAGTATCTCCATTTAGCATCAGCTGGGGCAAAATGATGATGTGGTTCTTCCTTGTGTCGGATGCATTTACATTCTCTAGTTTAATTGTCGCGTATGGTGCTTTTCGTCACCGTCATACTCAGGTATGGCCAACAGCGAATGATGTGTTTACGCATTTCCCATTCGTACATGAACACATTCCCTTAGCTTATGTAGGATTAATGACCTTCATCTTAATCATGAGCTCGGTAACTATGGTGCTTGCTGTGGATGCGGGACATAGAAGAGATAATAGAAATGTTGCTATTTGGTTGGGATTAACAATCATTGGTGGGTTTATGTTTGTTGGCTCGCAGGCATGGGAGTGGTATAACTTTATTACAGGAACTCCTAAAGGTGCTTTAATTACGAATATGGGCGAGATTTATCGCTTCCCGGAAAATGCTCCAAGCTTACACGCACATTCTCATACTGCAATTCCTGATTGGGCTTTAATAGCCCCTAATCATAAAATAATAGTTGATAAAGCAGAAGTTGAGCGCATCAAGTCGATTTCAAAACCTATTAAAGGGGCTAACTTGGTTAATAACGAATACGGACATCCGCTATTTGCAGATTTCTTCTTCTTTATTACAGGTTTTCACGGTTTCCACGTATTTAGTGGGGTAGTTATCAATCTAATAATATTCTTTAATGTTTTAAGCGGAGTTTATGCTCGTCGCGGACATTATGAGCATATTGAAAAGACAGGACTTTATTGGCATTTTGTCGATTTAGTTTGGGTATTTGTATTTACCTTCTTCTACCTTGTTTAATCCTTCATTATCTAAAAAAGAAATTAGTCATGAGCGAAAATCATAATCACGAAATGCACGGTTATTATACCGGCGATATACATAATCAGTTTGTGCCTGAGCATTACGACCCTAAAAATCGTTCTGTAATCTGGAGAACTTTCTGGATTTTATTAATTATTACAATTGCAGAGGTTGCGATAGCATTCACTAGTATTTCAAAAGAAATACTGATGGTTATTTTCATTACACTTACAATTGTTAAGGCGTACTTCATTGTTGCTTTCTTTATGCATTTAAAGCACGAAAAATTGTCTTTAGCGTATTGCATTTTACTGCCATTTGTTCTGATTGTTTATTTAATTGTAATGTCTCTGACGGAAGCAAATTACTTAAACCTATGGGATTTGATATTTAATTAGGAGTGAAAAAATTCTGGATCTTATTCGGGTTGCTTGCATTTCCTTCCTTAGCATATTTATACTTGCAAACAGGAAAGAATAGTTTTAAACCGCTTGAAATTTTAGGTCCAATAGAAGTACAAAAAAAAACCGCTGACGGACATCCAGTAATCGATACTGTTTATCATACTATCAACGGTTTTTCGCTTTTAAATCAAGATAGTAATATTGTTTCTGATTCAATATTCAAAGGCAAAATTCATATCGCTAATTTCTTCTTTACTACCTGCGGAACAATTTGTCCTAAAATGTCGAGTGAAATGATGCGTGTGCAGCATGCAATTGAAAAAGATACTGATGTAGTAATTTTATCCTATACGGTCGATCCTGAGCATGATACACCTTACATACTTAAAGAATATGCGTTGCAACATAAAGCAATTGATAATAAATGGTTCTTTATAACAGGTAATAAAAAAACAATTTATGAGCTTGCAAGAAACTCATACTACCTGGCTGTAGGCCCTGGTGATGGTGGGCCTGAAGATTTTATTCATTCCGAAATGTTTACGCTTATTGATAAAGAAGGAAGAATTAGAGGAGGAAAAGATAAGAAAGGGAATATACTAACCTACGATGGTACTAATATTCTAGATGTAAACAGGTTGATAGAAGATATTGATGTGCTGAAAAGCGAGTATGCTAAACAATAATATTAACTTCTTGTTCTAATTAATAAAACATTTTATGTTCTCAAATCTATCCGAAAAAACAGTCTTCCGAATTGTATTATCATTATCGTTAGTTGTTTTTTTAGTTGTAGTCCTACTTAATCAAAAAGTATTGCCTCGTCCGGAAGTATTGCCTTCATTCGCAACTTTTTTACCTAAGCTAAATGCAATAATCAATGCAAGTTGTACCATTCTTTTAATTCTATCTTATCGCGCAATCAGAAGGAAAGATATCGCAACGCATAAGCAACTTAACTTGCTTACTTTCTGTTTGTCTGCTCTGTTTTTAATCTCTTATATTGCTTATCATTGGATGGCTGATGAAACGAAGTTTCCGCTTGAAAACCCACTAAGACCTATTTACCTTTCAATATTAATCTCGCATATTGTTTTAGCCGCTGTTGTGCTGCCGTTAGTACTGATTTCATTTTGGTATGGACTAAATAATAAAGTGGAACAACATCGTAAAATAACAAGGTTCTCATTTCCAATTTGGCTATATGTTACTACTACTGGTGTAATCGTTTATTTTATGATTTCACCTTATTACCCGTTTTAATTATTGCATATAAAAATTGAACTCCTTACATTTGATCTCATTATGAAAAAAGTAATTATTTTAATCGTTTTAATGATAAGCTTTACGCTAATTACAGAGGTAAATGCACAATGTTCTATGTGCAGACAAGCAGCTGAATCTGGGATTAAAAAAGGAGAGACGCAAGGCAGAGGATTGAACAAAGGGATTTTGTTTTTAATGGCAATTCCTTATGCACTAGGCGGTACAGCATTTTTCATTTATAAAAAGAATAAGCGAAAACAAAAAACAGTTGAGCAATAAGTATTAAAGTCGGTTAATCCCGACTTTTTTTATACCATGAAAAAAGAAACAAAAGCTACTTTAGAAAAGTTACTGTTGGTTTTTCAGAAAAATGCAAATCCTTATCAAGCGGAAAGGATGAAAGCATATATGCGTAATTTGTTTGATTTTTATGGCTTGCAAAAAGATAAGCGTGTAGAATTAGCAAGTCCTTTTTTAAAACAACTCGTAGCATCATCCGATGAAAATATCAATGACGTTGTAATGTTTCTATGGAAGCAACCCCATCGCGAATGCCAGTATGTTGCAATGGAATATATTTTTAAAATGCATAAGGAATGGAATCCTGAAACATTGGAGTTGTTTGAATACATGATTGCACAAAAATCGTGGTGGGATACAATCGACTTTATTGCATCATCTTTAATAGGGAAGCTGTTTCAAAAATACCCGCAGTTGATTATGCCCTCCATTGAGAAGTGGGATGGTGAAAATCTATTTTGGTTTCATCGTACCACTTTAATTTTTCAATTGAAATATGCTGCAAAAACCGACCAACATTTGCTGTTTGTTCAATGTGAAAAATATCTGAGATCTAAAGAGTTTTTTCTACAAAAAGCAGTGGGATGGTCACTTAGGCAATACAGTAAATTTAATGCTGATGCAGTCCGTAAATTTGTTGATACACATCAGTTGTTTACGATAAGTCTTCGCGAAGCAAAAAAATACTTATAAAAAATCAGTATTATATTTTAGCAGTGTAAAGAGTAGGGTTTGTATCTTTGTGGTAATATGCTTCACAATAAATACGATAAAGCTACGCTGCAAAAGAAACTAGAAAGCGAAAATTTCAAACGAATTACGCTTTCATTTTATCGTTATGTATATATTGATAGTATAGAAAATTATCGAGCTGATTTATACAGAAAGATGGATGAGTTGGCTATACTTGGAAGAGTTTATGTAGCTCATGAAGGGATCAATGCCCAAATTAGCATTCCAGAATATAATTTCGATTCCTTCAAGGATCTACTCGAAAGTGATGCACATCTTCAAGCAATGCCTTTGAAAATTGCTGTTGAAGATATCAGGAAGTCGTTTATTAAATTGATTGTCCGAATTCGTCAGAAAATTGTTGCAGATGGATTAGATGACAATACATTTGATGTTACAAATGTGGGTAATCATCTTAATGCAGAAGAATTTAATAAAGCACTCGAAGCTCCGAATGCAATCGTAATAGATATGCGTAATCATTACGAAAGCGAGGTGGGTCATTTTGAAAAAGCTTTGCTTCCAGAGTCGGATACTTTTAGAGACTGTTTAAATATGGGTCTCGATATGGTGGAGGATAAAAAAGATCATAAAATTTTATTGTATTGCACAGGTGGTATTCGTTGTGAGAAAGCGAGTGCATGGTTTAAGCATCATGGCTTTGAAGATGTAAATCAATTGCATGGAGGCATAATTAATTACGCACAAGAGATAAAAGAGAAAGGAATCCCTTCTAAGTTTATTGGAAAAAACTTTGTTTTTGATGATCGTTTAGGTGAGCGTATTACCGAAGACATTATTTCTTCTTGTCATCAATGTGGCAAGTCTTGCGACGATCATACTAATTGTGCTAACGATGATTGTCATTTGCTATTTATTCAATGTGATGAATGCTCTGAGATAATGAAGGGCTGCTGTACACCGCAGTGTTTAGAAATTGCGCAGCTTCCAATCGACGAGCAACGTAAACTGAGAAAAGGAAAAATAAAAACCGATACGCTTTCGGTTTATAGAAGTCGACTGCGTCCCGACTTAAAGCAGATTTTAAAGTACGACCATGCGTCGGCTAAGCAGATGAATAATCAAAACGCGAATAGATAGTTTTAAACTGCATATGGCGCAAGATTTTTTGATATAAATGTTAACTTCCTTATTTAGAGCATCTAAAGCAATTACATTTTTTATTTGTCAATAACTTAGACAGTATTAATCGGAAAATCGCCTTTAGGATTGTATATTTGTAATTGCCTCAGATATATAGTCATAAGAAATGGAAAAAAGATGGGTGTTAATACCTAAAGGAAATTCAGAAACCATCCAAAAGTTGTCTGAGGAGCTGAGTATCCATCCCATTTTAGCGCAATTATTAGTGCAGCGCGGAATAAATACATTTGAGGAAGCAAAGAATTTTTTTAGGCCATCTTTAAGTGACTTGCACGATCCTTTTTTAATGAAGGATATGGATAAAGCAGTTGAACGGATTTCTAATGCAATTTTAAACAAGCAAAAAATTTTAGTTTATGGCGACTATGATGTGGATGGAACTACAGCCGTATCATTGGTATATACATTTTTGCATAATCAATATGTAAATGTTAGCTATTATATTCCAGATCGCTACAAAGAGGGGTATGGTATTTCAATTCAAGGAATTGATTACGCAAAAGAAAACAACTATGATTTAATTATAGCCCTTGATTGTGGAATTAAGAGTATCGACAAAATTGATTACGCAAACGCTCTTGGAATCGATTTTATCATTTGTGACCATCATCGTCCGGGTAGTACTTTACCTGCCGC
>CALQOD010000041.1 GCA_943332105.1 Chitinophaga pinensis
CAACAACTGTGACGGCAGTTACATTGCCTACTATTACTGCTCAACCAACCAATACAAGTGTTTGTGTAGGAAGTAATGCAAATTTCTCTGTAAATTGTAATATTTCGAATGTGCAATATCAATGGCAGGGTAAAACAGCCACTCAAACTGTTTGGACTAATTTGTCAAATGGCAGTAGTTATTCTGGAGTGAATACGGCAAATCTTGTTGTATTAGCAGCACCAACATCATTAAATGGTTATCAATATAGATGTTCAGCAACTTGCTTAAGTTCGGCAACGAGTTCTATCGCTGTTTTAACAGTTAAACCAAGTTATTCGATAACAATTAACCCCCAAATTTGCCCTGGATCCAGCTATTCATTTAATGGTAATACTTATACGCAGCCTGGAACCTATAATTTTCAGTTGACTTCGTCGCAAGGCTGTGATAGTTTGATTACAATGAATTTAAGTTATTATCCTACTAATACTTCAAGCATCTACATTAACGGAGGAAGTGTTAATACATCACAAACATCAATCACATTAGGTGATTATTTACCATTACAGCTATCGACAAGCTTAAGCGTTACAAATCCGAATATTATATGGACACCGAACACGAATATTAGTAGCAACTCAGTTGCAAATCCATTAGTTAATCCTTCAAGTGGCACTCAATATATTGTGTCGTTTAATAATTCCAATGGTTGCTTAAGTCGAGATACAATTGTAGTTAATGTTACAGGTAATGCAATTGGAACGGTGAATTTAACGAGCCCCGATCCAGTTGTAAATTATTTTGATACACTAGTGGTAAATGTTTCATTTAGTAATATGAATAACCTCTATAGTTTTTATTCTAAGTTGAAGTTTAATAGTAATGTATCTACATACTTAACATACATAGGTTACAATCAACCTGGTTTATTGGGAAGCGGAGGTTCGATAATCACATCACAGCCTGTAATCACTTCATCTTCTTATGATTTCGGTGTAACAAAAACTGGTGTGCAGCCAGGGTTTAACGGAAACGGAACTTTTTATACTTTTTATTTTGTTGTGAAGAATTCAGCATCTCTCCCTAATGGGACCCAGTTTTGTTTTTATTTGGATGATTTTAGTATATATAATTCTTCTGGTGTATTACAAGGTGTAATTAATGGTGGCCAACAATGCTTCAATTACTTAAATTCAGTAAATGTTTGGCCAGGTGATTTAGATAATAATAAAGTTGTTAATGCTACAGACTTGTTGCGGATTGGTACATTTTATAACTATTCAGGCCCTGCTCGAGCTAATACAAGTATAACATGGGTGGCACAACCTGCCACTTTGTGGGGTCAGGATAAATCAACTGCCAATTCTTCTGCTTATTATGTTTATGCTGACGGAAATGGAGACGGTATTATTAATAATGCGGATCAATCTTCTATTGGTTTTAACTTAGGACAGTCGCATCCGTTAGTTAGTCAATTAGATAGTTTGTTGTATTTGGAAAAAATCCGTAATTTAAATATGTCGGGTTCTATAATTGCAATCCCAACTCCTCCATTTGTCAATACAACTCAATTGCCAACAACGACTAGTCTTTCTATCAACTTAGTAAATCAGGGTGGATCTCAATTGGATTCACTAAATGGAATATCATTTTCAGTAGAAATAGATACCAATGTTTATGATTTGTCAAATATCACTTATGATTATTCAAATTCAATATTTGGTTTAGTGAATGTTGATTTTATTAAAATTGAATATGTAAGTGGTGGCTTAGTAAATATTGCATTAACTCGAATAGGAAATGGGCCAATAAATGGCAATGGTTCACTATGTAAGATATTAATTCCGACTTGGAGCTCATTGCCAAGTACAATTAATAACTGTAGTTTCAATGTCAATGTTGATGCTGCTTCAAATCCATCAGGTGGTCAATTTACAATACCTCCTCAAGGCACCTCTATTGTAGTTTCTCCAACAGCAAGTATTAACGATATTAGTAATACCAATGTTCAAGTAAGTCCCAATCCATTTAATGAAAGCATTGTTATCTTAAACAAATCAAACAATGGAAATTTGATGTATAAATTAATGGATGCTCAGGGAAAGATTGTTATGTCAGGTTCGACGGATAGTGATTCATATCGAATAAACACTATCGAATTGTCAAGTGGCGTTTATTTCTTAACTTTAATTAACAAATCAAATCAGACACAAATAATTTATAAATTAGTTAAGTAAATCAATAAATTAATTATAAAATAAATTTAAACAATTAACGGGCCTTTTTTTAGGGCCCGTTTTGTTATTTTAGAGTTTGGTAATTTAAATTCGATATTGCTATTAAATTTCCAACGACAACTTCAAATGCGCACCAAAGCCAAGACTAACGATACGCATTAACGTTGAAAGTCGGATATCGCTGGCATCGTTTTCAATGCGTGAAATGTAATTTTTTGTGGTGCCACATTTTACAGCAAGTTCTTCCTGCGTCATGCCTTTATTCTTTCGCATTTCCTGTAAAATAACACCAAGCTTAAAGGCCTCGAAACCTTGCTCGTAATTTTCGCGCGTTTTACTTCCCTTCTTACCATATTGCTGGTCGAGGTGGTAGGTGAAGGAGGTGAGATTTTTATTTTTCATGATCGTATTCTTCTTTTAGTTATGGTTGATTTTTTTACTTACATAAGGTATAAAATAATCGAAACTTTACTCGTTTTTCAATGCTGCAAAGTTATCTAATTAGGTAACAAAAGTCAACTTTTTCAAAAAAAATAAAAGTGGTATTGTGCTATTTTCATCTTCAAAAAATCAATGTTATTTATTAAAACTTCGATCGGATTTATAGTTTAGAAGGGGGTATTAAATTCCTCCAATCAATGATTGAGTTGAATTATTCTCCGTATTTTATTAACTTTGAATTTAGATGCAAAGGATTTATACTGACACTTCTGTATTTGGTGGATATTACGATGATGAGTTCTCAGAACATACCATTCCGTTTTTTGAAAAGCTGGCTGCTAATGAATTTGTGCTTCTTTACTCCAGTGTTACCGAAGATGAATTAGGAAATGCGCCTGAAAATGTGAAGGAATTAGTAAATAATATAAAGAAATTGAATACGGAGTTCCTAGAAATTAGTGAAGAAGCAATTGATTTGGCAACTGATTATATAACTGAAAAAGTTGTTGGTAAAACAAGTTTTGCTGACTGTTTGCATATTGCAATAGCCACAATAAATCATGCTGATTTTTTAGTGAGTTGGAATTTTAAACATATTGTGAATGTTCAGCGCATTAGAGGTTATAATTCAATAAATATTAAAAAAGGTTATAAACAACTTGAAATACGAACACCAAGAGAATTCGAAAATTATGAAGACAACGGATAAAAAATTTGATGCTGTGAAATTCATGCGTCAGCAACGAGATAAATTAAGCGGAAAATTGTCGAAGATGACTAAGAAAGAGATTTTAGAATATTTTAAACATTCGGGTAAAGAAGTAGTGCGTCCCAACGCATGATTCATACGTTTTTTGATTTGTTATCAGTCGTTGTTGATTGAGGTTTTAAACGATTGCCGAATATTTTTTGAGTAATATCAATAAGTTATTTCCGTTTTTACAAAATTAGTTCAGGTTTTTAAAAGTCTAACCCAATCTAATTTATCAACAAAAATCACCGGGGGATGTCCCATCCCCGCCCCAAGTCGAAGATAATTGCTGGGGTAGGTTTCCTCCAAATTAACGTCCCTAAACTTATTACCAAATCAAAAATAAACACTCTTAATTTACTTGACAAGAGTAGTTTAGGTTGATTATTTTAAATTTAATTCAAGTCGCATAAACGATAGCCGACCATCCTATTTTTAGATCTATTCCCTCAAAGTTTATTTAACCTCCTCTGTTGATAACCCATTTATTCTGCCTATCTTTGCGCCATGAATAAATTTCAGGCCCTCGGCCTTAATGAAAGGCTGCTCAGGGCAATTGAGTCGCTGGGTTTTACGGAACCAACTCCAATCCAGCAGGAAGCTATCCCGCAATTAATTAGTGAAAATCGAGACTTAATCGGCCTGGCGCAAACCGGAACCGGTAAGACAGCAGCATTTGGGCTGCCGCTCTTGCAAAAGATCGATATGGGTAAAAGGTACCCACAGGCTTTGATATTGGCACCAACACGCGAGTTGTGTGTGCAGATTACCAAAGATCTTGTCAACTACGGAGAAAACATGGATGGCTTTGCTACAGTTGCCGTTTATGGTGGAGCAAGCATAATGGAACAAATCCGTTCCATTAAAAGGGGTGTACACGTTGTTGTGGCTACACCTGGTAGATTAATCGACTTGATTAATCGTAAAGCACTCAACTTAGGACAAGTTGAGATAGTGGTATTAGATGAAGCAGATGAAATGCTTAACATGGGATTCAAAGAGGATATCGATTTTATCCTTTCAAACACTCCCGATCATCGCAATACCTGGTTGTTTTCAGCAACGATGCCGCGCGAAGTGCGTCAGATCGCTGAATCCTACATGTCAGATCCGATTCAGTTAAGCGTTGGTAAGCGCGAATCGGGAAATGAAAACATCGAGCACGTGTACTACGTTGTTCGTGCCAAAGATCGTTACCTTGCTCTTAAGCGTATTGTAGATGCGAATCCCGATGTGTTCGGTATCGTTTTCTGTCGTACGAAGATAGAATCGCAAGAGGTAGCAGAGCATTTAATTCGTGATGGCTACAACGCCGATTCATTGCATGGCGATTTAAGTCAGCAGCAACGCGATAAAGTAATGGCTCGCTATCGTGAACGTGCACTTCAGTTACTAGTAGCTACCGATGTGGCAGCTCGTGGTATCGATGTGCAGGATGTCACCCATGTTATCAATTATAATTTACCAGATGAACTCGAAAACTATATGCACCGTAGCGGAAGAACAGCTCGCGCAGGTAAGAAAGGTATTTCGATTTCAATTATAAATATTAAGGAGGTATCAAAGATTCGTCAGATTGAGCGTTCATTGAAACGTACTTTCTTAGCTGCTAAAGTTCCGGAAGGAATAGCAGTATGCGAAAAGCAATTGATGCACCTTGTAAAGCGTGTTCATGATGTTGAAGTTAATGAGAAGGAAATTGCTCCTTACTTAGACGCTATCTACAGTGAGCTAAACGACCTTGAGAAAGATGAGTTGATTCGTCGATTTGTTTCGATTGAATTCAATCGTTTCTTAGAGTATTATCGTAAAGCACCAGACTTAAATGTAGATGCTCAGTCTAGTAGAAATAGCTCAGAACCGAACGCAGGTTACCGCGCTGCTGGGCCGCGTATGTTTGTTAGCATTGGATCACGAGACGGTTTAGACAAAGGAAAGTTACTTCGTTTCTTATGTGATGAAACAGGAGAGCGTGGTACTTCATTCGGACGTATTGATGTGAAAGGTGTTTATTCTTTCGTTGATGTATTAGATGATAAGTTAGAATCGGTAATGAAGAAAATTCATGGTATCGAGTACGCTGGTCGTGTGTTACGTACTGAAGTTTCTAGCGATAGTCCTTCTTCTGGTAGCGGTCGTAGTCGTGGTGGTTCATCACGTGGTGACGGTGGTAGCAGAGATGGTGGCAGCAGAGGCGGAGAGCGCAGAGGCGGCGGTGGTTACAGCGGTGGTGGAGATCGTGAGCGTCGTAGTTATGGCGGCGGACGAGATTCAGGTCGTTCTAGCTCAGATCGTTCTAGTTCAGGTGGTAGCAGAGGATTTAGCAGCGGTGGTGGTCGTGATCGTGATAAGTCACGTAGCGGCGACCTCGAAAAAAGAGATGATTCTCGCAGCAATGACTTCGGTCGCAGAGATGATTCCCGTTCTTCATCCCGCGAGGAAACTCCACAAAACTCACGAAAAGAAAAATTCTCGAAGTGGTAAATAAAAAAAAGGCTTTCAGAAATGAAAGCCTTTTTTTTTAATGTGCTAGTGAGGTAATGTGCTAGTGTGCTCGCGAAGCGGTCCCTGAGGCTCTCGAAGGGCTTCGCGATGTGCTCCCGAGGCTTCGGGATGAGATAATGTGCTAATGCTCCTCAAAGATTATTGGCAAATTGACCAATTAGCAAATTGGCAAATTAATAATTGGCAAATTAACCAATTAGCAAATTAGCAAATTGATAATTCTCTATTTTTGCACATGCATCAATCCCTCTTAATTATTGATTTTGGTTCGCAGTACACACAGCTAATTGCTCGTCGTGTGCGAGAACTAAATGTTTATTGCGAAATTCATCCATTTCATCATGTTCCAGAGTTGAATGATACCATCAAGGGCGTTATCTTCAGTGGGGGTCCCGCATCCGTGCGTGATGAAAATGCTCCATATATCGATACGAAATCATATAGAGGTAAATTACCAGTTTTAGGTGTATGTTATGGTGCTCAGTTAATGGCGCAGCAGGCAGGAGGAAAGGTAGCTCCTTCAAAGATTCGTGAATATGGTCGTGCGCATTTACAACACGATACTATAAATGATGCATTGTTCAACAATGTTTCTGCACAATCTGTCGTTTGGATGTCACACTCTGATACAATCACCGAAGCTCCGGAAGGATTTAATGTGATTGCTTCAACGAATGACGTGAAAGTAGCAGGGTATCATATTACAGGCGAATCATCTTATGGAGTACAGTTTCATCCAGAAGTAGTGCATTCTGATGAAGGTAAAATAATGCTGGAAAATTTCGTTATTAATATTTGTGGTTGTCGTGGTGATTGGACGCCTGGTTCTTTCGTAGAAGAGACCGTTAAAAATTTACAACAGCAACTAGGAGATGATCAAGTGATACTAGGTTTGTCGGGTGGTGTTGATTCAGGTGTAGCTGCCATGCTGTTACATAAAGCAATTGGTAAAAACCTGCATTGTATTTTCGTTAATAACGGTTTGCTTCGCAAGAATGAATTTTCTGAGGTATTAGAAGACTACAAACATCTAGGTTTAAATATAAAAGGTGTTGATGCTTCTCAAAAGTTTTATGATGCCTTAAAAGGAATATCAGATCCAGAAGCAAAACGTAAAACAATTGGTCGTGTTTTTATTGAAGTGTTTGATGAGGAATCGCACAAAATTGAAAATGCAGTTTGGTTAGCTCAGGGAACGATTTATCCCGATGTGATTGAATCGGTATCTGTAAAAGGTCCTTCGGCAACTATTAAATCGCATCATAACGTTGGTGGCTTACCTGACTTTATGAAATTGAAAGTGGTGGAGCCATTGCGCAGTTTGTTTAAAGACGAAGTGCGCGTGGTAGGTACTGAGATGGGTATGAAACCAGAATTATTAAATCGTCATCCTTTCCCAGGTCCTGGATTAGGAATTCGAATTTTAGGAGAGGTGTCAGAAGAAAAGGTGAGAATTATTCAAGAGGTAGATGCAATATTTATCAACGGATTGAAAACAGAAGGATTGTATGATAAGGTATGGCAGGCAGGATCTATATTTTTGCCTGTGAATACAGTAGGAGTGATGGGCGATGAGCGTACTTATGAGCATGCAGTGGCATTGCGCGCAGTAACTAGTACCGATGGCATGACGGCAGACTGGGTTCATTTGCCTTACGAGTTTTTAGGTAAAATGTCGAATGAGATTATCAATAAAGTGAAGGGTGTTAACAGAGTAGTGTATGACATCAGTTCGAAACCACCTGCTACCATTGAATGGGAATAGCTAAATTAGCATCATGAAAAAAATCATTCTTGTTTCTATCCTTTTTCTTCTATCAACTATGATGAGTTGGGCGCAGGAACTTTCTTCAACCAAAGAAATAAAGATTGGTTTAATAATGTCGCTTCAATTAAAAGAACAATTAATTGATGATACCAATTTGGTAGCTGAGCCCGCAATTGTAAATAATGTTATTCCATCGCTGCAGTTTTATGAAGGAGCTTTGATGGCTACCCATCATTTAAAAGAGGGGAGTGTGAAGTTTATAATTATCGATTTAGGCAAAGACTCTACTTCCGCAGTTACAGAATTGCAAAAACCAATTTATGATACCTGCGATGTTTATTTTGCTATTGTGCCATCAAACAACAATGTAGCTTTTATGAAATTTATCAAGCGCTGCAAACAACCAATTATTTCTTTAAATACTTTGCCTCAACTGATGATGAAGGTAAATGCAGGATTGTGGCTAGCAACACCAAGCAATCTTACGCAGCTCCGACAGTTTTCAAATTATATGTTTAACAGCGATACAACTGCTAATTTTTTAATCTTGCATCGCGATGATAAAAAAGAAGAACAGTTGTTAAACTTTATATATACGGAACTAGATAGCTTGTCAGGTAAAACAAATAAAATTGTCAAGTATAATTTTAAAGTAGGAACGTGGGAGGGTTTAAGACTTAAACTAAAATCCAAGAAAGATAATTTTATTTTTGTTCCAACCAACGACGAATCGTTTTTGACTTCTATTGTTGAGTTATTAGCATCGAATAATGGAAATTATAATATTACGCTTTGCGGCTTACCAAGTTGGGAAGGATTTGAGTCTATTAGTCCGCTTGCATTAACGGGATTTAAAACAACTATTTTTAATGGGTATTTCATCGATTATAATTTAGCTTCTGTAAAAGAATTCCGCCAAGATTACATCGACGAATATCATGCTGACCCTATTGCTAATTCGTTTATCGGATACGATATGGTGAATTTTGTTTTGCAAAATCTTCCTGCCATGAAACTTAATACAGATTCTATTCAAAGCGCTTATAACTGTGTAAGTGGGCAGTCGTTTTTATTCCAGCGACAAAATAGTGGAGGATGTGTGGAGAATAAATTTTTTAATGTGTTGCGTTACGATACAGATCGCTTAATAAAGCTGAATAAGTAATCTTTATTCTTCAATATACGTTTCAAGTAAACCGTCAGGCATCCGGGTATAAAAAATCATTTCTGATCTTGAAATCTTATCGATAAAAATATCGAGCAAAGGAAAAAGAACAGATTTGTTTTTGAAGGTAAATTCAGCTACTGGATGTTGTGGTAATTCATGAACGCTTTCGATAATTCCTAACTCGCCGTGTATCTCATCTATTACTTTCATGCCTACAATTTCATGATAGTAAAATTTCTTTCCGCTTAATTTTGGAAGAGCAGAAAGTTGTAAATATAAATCAAGCTTCAGGTAGTTTTCAGCGGTAGTCATGTCCTCTATTCCATTGAGGTGAATAACTGCTGACTTTTCTTTTTCGCGCACAGTAATTTTTGTGACATCATATTCTTTTAGGGTTCCCTCAAAATTGAGGTAAATAAGCTTTAACGATTTGTAACGGGAAGGAGTATCTGTATCAAGCGACATGATCATATCGCCACGCACACCATGTGTTCGATGAATAGTGCCTATCTGATAATGTTCTGGAAAATGATGCGCTAGTTTTTTCATTGGGGCTAAAATAAAAAAATCCTGCCGGTTAAAGCAGGACTTTTATTTTGTTTTCGGTAATACTATTAATCTACTGATGGTGCACCTTCTGATGCTACATCTTCTGATGCAACATTTTCTGATGGTGCTTCTGAAGTTTCTTCCGCAGGAGTTTCAGCTAATAAAGCTTCCACTTCCTTAAGCTTTCTTGCTTCTGATCTAGCTTCATTAGCTTTAGTTTCTGCAGCTAAACGAGAAGAATCTGATTTCGATTTCTCAGTTGCTAAATGAGATTTTTTGTTTTCGATTTTGTTAGTGTTTGCTTCCATCCATGCGATGAACTTTGCATCTGCTTGTTCTTGCGTTAATGCACCTTTCTTAACACCTTTGTTCAAGTGAACGCGGTAAAGTACTCCCTTGTAACTCAAGATTGCCCTTGTAGTATCAGTTGGTTGCGCACCATTCATGATCCACTCAGTAGCTTTCTCGACGTTCAAATCGATGGTTGCTGGGTTTGAAATAGGATTGTAAGATCCAATTCTTTCAATAAAACGACCGTCTCTCGGAGCACGACTATCCGCCACCACAATATGGAAAAAAGGTCTTCCTTTTTTACCATGACGCTGTAATCTAATTTTTGCTGGCATTTTTTAATTTTTTTAAATTGTTTATTCCCTTCGGTATCCCTCCGTTTGGGGTGGCAAATATACGACATATATTCTTAAATCCAAGCAGATTACTGTCTCAAAATCATGCTAAAAAGGCTTATTGTATTCTTAGTATTGGATATCGTAAGTGACTCTTTTCGTGGTACTTAGAGTGTTGATAGAGATAGGTAAGCTGAGCCCAGCTGTCGTTGGCAAATACGGAATCTCTCTGTTTTCGCTCTTCAAAATCGATTTTTAGCTGCAGATTGTCTGCCAGCATACTCACCGCCATATCTTCAAACAGGTAATCGCTAAACCATTCTTTCTGCTGCAAGATCTCATCAAAAAAGTTCCATGCAAAAAATCCGTCTACCGCAGTGGGCTCTAATGTTTCCATAACGTATCTGTTTTTCCATTGGTTTGTGAAAACAAGATAATCCCCTTGGAAGCACTGAATAGATTGGGCCTCGCTACGAGTACTTATTTTCGAATGCAGGTAGTGGCCTTCGTAAGGATTTTTTCCTGTTTGATAATTTTCGATGTAGTCCACTTGCGCCCTAACAATGGAATCTTTTTTCAATTCCTGCATTTCAATTCCATTAAGTTTTAAGCGCTCAATTACTTCTGTCCATGCCTGCGGAATAATATACGCTCTTGGTTTTAAAACAGAATCTGTCGGAAGGTAATTAGCTGCAAAAGGAATATTGCGCGAATATGCTTTGTTATGATTGAAAACTATTCTGTCCTTTCCAGTAATCTCACTTTGCTTGGTTTCGATATCATAACCTTTGAATAATAAACTATCAACATGCATAGTATCTAACCGCCAGTTTAAGTAAAACTGCTCTTGTGAAACAACTGCTGATTTGGCTTTAATTCTTGCAATAATTATTTCATTGATATACTTATTTGCTGCATCTACACTGCTCAATAAAAATTGATAAGTAGCATCAACTCTTTCAGCAAAGGGTTTTAGCATATGCGTCTCCGTTACAAATGGAAAACAATGAAACAATGCTGCATAGCCACTTGCAAAGCGTGGCGACTCATAAAATGCGGCCATTCCTTTTGATGGGTCTTCGCCAAAAACATTTACATACGGAACCATCTCTATTTTCTTTTTCTCCATACTTGAAAACAAAAATGGCTTGATAGATTTTTGCATGACATCACTCACTGCTGGCGATAGTTTGTCTTTCTGTGAATCAATCAATGTCATCGTGTAGGAATAATCTGCACCATCACTAACATGCGTATCAATAAAAACATCTGGATCCCATCCTTGATATAAACTAGTAAATGCCTTTGCATTTTTCGAATCGCATTTAATAAAATCTCTATTTAAATCAAGATTACGCGCATTACCTCTAAATCCTGTTTCCTCAGGACCATTCTGGTTTATTCTTGTGAATGAACTTCTTCTCAAAGCACCGTCAATATTATAAACGGGAATAATAGCCAAAACAACATTAGCAGGAATAACAATTTTTCCCGTCTGCCAGTTGTGAACTAATTTAACGCATGCATCTATTCCATCCGGTTCGCCTGGATGAATTCCGTTGTTTATCAGAATAACAATTTGCTTTTTAATAGCGTTGCGGTCAAATACTTTTTGTTCGTTTATGATGAATAGTTCTAAGGGTCTTCCACAATCTGTTTTTCCATAATCCAATATTTTGCAGCGATCATCTTTTGCTGCTATAGTTTGATAAAAGTTAATCGCTTCGTCATAGGTTACCGACTTATTTGTTTGGTAGTAATTCCATATTTCCTGAGACAAACATTCATGGTGAAGAATTAAAAAAATGCTAATGATAACCCACAGTTTAAATTGCTGCGCGATTTGTTTTTGTAAGAAATGGCTGATTTTTTTCATTTTCAGTTTTTAATCGATTGTATTATTGTAATGCAATCAAACGAAAATATTAAAAATATCACTGCCTATGGATAATTAAAAAATGAAATACGAAAATCAAATCAATCAAAAATAATAGGTTATAGAAGAATAAAAAATATTCTAAAATAGCAATTAAAAAAATGTTCATCTTTTAAAATTCAACCGCCTATGTTTGAATAAAAAATTAAAAAAATAAACAAATCAAATCGTAAGATAAAATAGAATCGATTAAGGTCTATTCAATCAAAATCTGTTCTTAAGCAAAGCTTTTAGCTCATACTTTTGAACGAAAAATCAAACATTTTAATACAAATTTGCCTATGGTCAATTTAAAGAAAATACATTTTGAAGATTAAGTCTATGGCGGCGCTAATAAGAGTGTCGCCTTTTTATTTTAGACTGTTAAAAAGTGTTATCCCTCATTTTTAAGGGTTTATAAAAAACAATTCAATCTTGTGGGTTTGGTAATGAAGGAGTGGATTAAAAAAAGTAAATTTGTTTGAATTCCTTTCCCTTATGACAAAATTTTCGCACTTACATGTGCATACGCAATTTTCATTACTGGATGGCGCGGCAGATGTTAGCTCTCTTTATAAAAAAGCGGTAGCTGATAACATGCCTGCACTTGCAATAACCGATCATGGAAATATGTTTGGTGTTTTTAAATTTGTAGCTGAAGCATCAAAATATAATACTGATGATAATCCGCATAAAATTAAACCAATTGTAGGTTGTGAGTTTTATCTTGTGAATGATCGTCATAAGCGTCAGTTTACAAAGGAGGATAAAGATGTTCGTTACCATCAGTTGTTTTTAGCTAAGAATGCAGAGGGCTATAAAAATTTAGCTAAGATTTGTTCATTAGGTTATATCGATGGTTTGTATGGCAAATATCCACGTATCGATAAAGAACTTGTGTTGCAATATCATAAAGGCTTAATTGCTACTACTTGTTGTATTGGCGCTTCTGTTCCTAAAATGATTCTTCAAAAAGGAGAAGCAGAAGCAGAAAAAGAATTTAAATGGTGGCTAGATATTTTTGGAGAGGATTACTATGTAGAATTGCAACGTCATGATATTCCCGAACAAAATATTGTAAATGAAGTTTTAATCAAATTTGCATTAAAGCATAATGTAAAAATTATTGCATCTAACGATTCACATTATGTAAATCAGGAAGATTCCAATGCGCATGATATTTTACTTTGTATCAATACCGGCGAGAAGCAAAGTACACCAAGCATGAAAGATTTTGTGGATGATGATGTAAATATTCGAGGAAAACGATTTGCTTTTTATAATGACCAGTTTTATTTAAAAAAGACTGAAGAAATGTCGAAGCTTTTTAGCGATTTGCCAGAAGCTATTGACAATACGAATGAGATTGTAGGTAAAGTCGAAATGCTTAAGTTGAAGCAGGATATCTTATTGCCTCATTTTACTATTCCTAAAGGATTTAACACGCAAGATGAATATTTGCATCATTTAACATATTCAGGTGCTTTAAATCGCTATGGACAACTAACACCTGAAGTGGAAGATCGTTTGAATTTTGAATTATTCACAATTAAAACAATGGGCTTTGCAGGTTACTTCTTGATTGTAGCCGATTTTATCAAAGCAGGACGAGAAATTGGAGTTTTTGTCGGACCTGGTCGTGGTTCCGCAGCAGGTTCTGCAGTTGCATATTGTACCGGAATTACCAACATCGATCCGTTAAAATACAATTTACTTTTCGAACGTTTTTTGAATCCTGATCGTAAGTCAATGCCCGATATTGATACGGACTTCGATGATCTTGGTCGTCAAAAAGTGATTGATTATGTAGTGAATAAATATGGTAAAACACAGGTTGCACAAATTGTAACCTTTGGTACCATGGCCGCAAAAATGTCGATTAAAGATGTAGCTCGCGTTTTGGAACTACCATTGCCAGATTCAAATGCTATGGCTAAACTTGTTCCTGATAAACCTGGTATCGAATTAAATCGCGTACTCACGGCACCGTTAGAAGGTGATAAAAGTTTAAAAGAAAAAGAAGGTCTGAACAGCGATGATCTTGAAATGGTAAAGAAGCTACGTGCTATCGCCGAAGGAGATGATCTAAGAGCAAAGGTTTTGAAAGAGGCTTTGATACTCGAAGGCTCTGTGCGCAACACGGGTATTCACGCTGCAGGAATTATCATTGCACCTCGTGATTTATACGATATTATTCCTGTGGCAACATCAAAAGATTCTGATTTGTTAATTACGCAATATGAAGGAAAAATTATTGAAGATGCTGGCGTTATTAAAATGGATTTTCTTGGATTAAAAACTTTAACCATTATTAAGGATGCGTTGAAATTAATTAAAGAACATCACGGAGTAACAATTGATATTGATACAATCCCGCTTGATGATAAAAAAACATTAGAGCTCTATCAGAAAGCAGAAACCAACGCGACTTTCCAATTCGAGTCCGCTGGCATGCAAAAATATTTACGCGATTTAAAGCCAGATAAATTTGAGGATTTAATTGCGATGAATGCATTGTTTCGTCCAGGTCCTTTAGCATACATTCCTAGTTATATCAATCGTAAGCATGGTCGTGAGAAAGTAGTATATGACCTTGATGATATGAAAGAATACCTCGAGGAAACAAATGGTATTACGGTTTATCAAGAGCAGGTGATGTTGCTTTCGCAAAAGATTGCAGACTTTACCAAAGGTGAAGCGGATATTCTTCGTAAGGCGATGGGTAAGAAGGATCGTTATACTTTGGATAAGCTAAAGCCGAAATTTATTGAGCAGGCAAGTGCTAAAGGTCATGAGGCAAAAGTGCTCGAAAAAATCTGGACTGATTGGGAAGCCTTCGCATCCTATGCATTTAATAAATCACATTCTACCTGTTATGCGTTTGTTGCTTTTCAAACAGCTTACCTGAAAGCGCATTATCCTGCGGAGTATATGGCATCAGTTATGACGAATAACTTAAGTCAGATTGAAAAAATTACTTTCTTCCTCGAAGAATGCAGAAGAATGGGATTAACAGTTTTAGGTCCTGATGTGAATGAATCTGAATTTGATTTTACAGTAAATAAACAAGGTCAAATTCGTTTTGGATTAGTTGCTGTGAAAGGAGTAGGTGATTCTGCTGTTGATGCTTTGGCAGAAGAGCGTAAAAACAACGGGCCATTTGCAAATGTGTTCGACTTATGTAAGCGTGTTCCCGGACGTTTGTTGAATAAACGAACGCTCGAAAGTATGGCTTTAGGTGGTGCATTCGATTGCTTTACAGGAACGCATCGTGCGCAATATTTTCAATTGGACCCCAAAGATGGTATGAATGGTTTAGAAAAGGCAGTTCGTTATGGGGCCGCTTTAGCTAACGATGGACAACAGGCGCAAGCTAATTTGTTTGAGGATATGCCTGAAGAAAATATTACAGAGCCACAGTTACCTGCAGCACCTGAGTGGAGTAAGCTCGAGTTCTTAAAGAAAGAAAAAGAAGTAGTAGGGTTTTATATCTCAGGACATCCCTTAGATGGATTCCGTTTTGAAATCAAACAATTTTGCAACACCAAGATTGAACATTTAAGTCGTATTGATGAATTAAAAAATCGTGATTTAACTTTTCCCGGAATTATTATTGACTCTGAAGAGCGGATGTCGAAGAACGGTAAGCCTTTTGGCTTTTTCACTATAGAAGATTTCACTGGAAACACTCGTCTAGTATTGTTTGGTGAAGATTATGGAAAATTTAAGCACATGCTGATTAAAGAGTCCTTGGTATTTATACGGGCAAGGGTACAAATGCGATTTGCAAATTCAACCGATTTGGAACTAAAGGTAACGTCGATGGATTACCTAAAAGATGCGGCAGACAAAATGGTGAAAATGGTCAATCTTAAAATGCGCCTTCGTGATTTAAGTTCTAATAATGTGAACAAGATTGAAGCATTGTTAAAACGTCATGAAGGTAAAACACCTTTCAAAATGCAGATATTTGATTTAGAAAACAATGTAAACCTAGGATTTGAAAGTACAAAGTTTAAAGTGAAAGTGAACGGGCAGTTGTTGGATGAATTAAAAGTGTTGACAAATGGTGAAATTACATTAGCTTAAAATAAACTTATTATAAATTCGATTACCTTTGCAACATAATAATAACATAAAAAATATTTACAAATGGCATTAGAATTAACAGATCAGAATTTTGAAGAGCTTGTGCTAAAATCAGACAAGCCTGTATTAGTTGACTTTTGGGCAGAGTGGTGTGGCCCTTGCAGAATGGTTGGACCGGTAGTGGATGAATTATCATCTGAATACGAAGGAAAAGCCGTAATCGGTAAATTAAATGTAGACACTAACCCAAATGTAGCAATGCAATTTGGAATTAGAAATATCCCCGCTTTATTGTACTTTAAAGGTGGTCAAGTGGTAGATAAACAAATTGGAGTAGCGCCAAAGTCTGTTTTGGCAGGTAAAATTGATGCTCAATTATAATTTTTAGGAAAATTGTTGAAAGAGGTCGCCGAAAGGACGGCCTCTTTTATTTTACATTTACTATTTTTGGCAGATAAATTATTTAAGTGATCCGACATAACGAAGTACAGCAGTTTTCAAGCCTTGAGCTTATTGCCCGACAGGTGGTGGAAGGATTTATTACAGGCTTGCATAAAAGTCCTTTTCATGGTTTCTCGGTTGAGTTTGCGGAGCATCGCATTTATAATCCCGGAGAGTCTACCCGTCATATCGACTGGAAATTATACGGACGTACCGATAAATTATTTACTAAGCGCTACGAAGAAGAAACAAATTTGCGTTGTCAGTTGGTGATTGATAATTCATCTTCGATGCATTTTCCGGAGCTGAGTAAAAAGAATCCAGATTTGATGAACAAGATTACTTTTTCAGCACACTGTGCAGCATCTATTATGAATCTTTTAAAGATGCAACGTGATGCCGTTGGATTAAGTTTGTTTACGGATCATCTGGATTTGAACATGCCTGCTAAGAGTAGCTCTGTGCATCATAAATTGCTTATACATAAATTGGAAGAGGCAATGGCAGCAAAGTCAGAAACTCCTCGCAAGACATCTGCAGCTGAGGCTCTGCATCAGATAGCAGAGAGTATTCATAAACGCTCGTTGGTGGTCATCTTTAGTGATATGTTTGAAAATGGGGCAGAAGCAAAAGATTTATTCGGAGCCTTGCAACATCTGCGATACAATAAACATGAAGTGATTTTATTTCATACAGTTGATAAGCGATTGGAACTTGATTTTAATTTCGAAAATCGTCCTTATCGATTTGTCGACGTAGAAAGTGGAGAAGAGATTAAAGTTCATGCAGGACAAATACGAGAGAATTATTTGAAGTCGATAGGGGAGTTTAAAAAAGAATTAGAATTAAAGTGCGCACAATACCGAATCGATTTTATTGAAGCGGATATCCATAAGGGTTATAAGCAGGTATTAGCTCCTTATCTGGCAAAGCGTCAGAAAATGTTATAAAAATAAAAGTTCAGAGTCAAGAGTATAAAAAATGAAAAAGTTAATTGCAATATTATCATTAGGAGTAGTAGTATTAGTTGCAGGATGTAAAAAGGGCGAAGAACAAAATTTTACAACCGTAAATGTTGGAGCAATGTTATCACTCACCGGTAACTGGTCAACGTTAGGAGTCCCATCGAAAGCGGCTATAGAAATTGCTGTGGAAGAAATCAATGCCGATTTCGAAGCACGTAATGTCCCTTTTCGTTTTTCAACTACAGTGTATGATACTAAATTGGACACTTCTTTAGCAAAAACATATATGAATGATGCATTGAATGCAGGTATGCGTTTAATCATCGGACCACAATCGAGTTCAGAAGTTGGAGCGATTAAATCAATCGCTGATGGAGGAAAAATGTTAGTTGTTAGTCAGGGAAGTACAGCTAGTTCATTAGCTATTGCAAATGATAATATCTATCGTTATTGTCCTGGCGATATTATCGAGGGAAGTGCTATTGCGAGTTCAATTTATGATGAAGGTAAAAAAGGTTTAGTTGTGGTTGCACGTGATGATGCAGGAAATATTGGCTTGCAAAACTCAGTTAAAAATGCATTTACGGCTAAAGCTGGAACTACGGTTGAATATCTGACTCCTTATGCTACCACTACCACTGACTATTCAACATTGTTAAACGATATTAAAGCAAGAATCACAGCCCTTTCTACTACTTATGGCAATAAAGCGGTAGGCGTTTATTTAGCTTCGTTTGATGAGGCGGTAGATGTTTTCAATCAGGCGAATGGCGATAGTATATTACAAAGTGTCAACTGGTATGGTGGCGATGGATTTATCAAGAGCAGTGCAATTCTATCCAGCAATGCTGCCTGTGATTTTGCAATGGCAACCTCATACTATGCTCCTGAGTTTGGATTGCCAATATCGGCACAATCAAAATGGCAACCTTTAACTGCGGCTATCCTTAGCCGTTGTGGACAACAACCTGATGCGTATGCAATTGCTGCGTATGATGTGATGTGGGTTTTAGCACGTACCGTTGAAGCTAATGATGGCATTCCTGAATATGCAGCCAACCTGCGCAACTCATTCGTAGCGCAAACAGCACAGTTCAGTGGTGCAACTGGTTCTATCACATTAAACGCAAACGGTGATCGTTCTAATGGTTCCTTCGATTATTGGGGACTACAAAAAGTTAACGGGGTGTACTCGTGGAAGTTTGTGAAGAAGTCGTTGTAGATTATAACCTCCAACCCTTCTCCTTCAATTGAGTTTTACACTTACTACAAAAATCCGTCTCCTCATCTAAATAATCTTTTCCCTTCGCATCGCGCATGTAACAATGCGGGTCTGGACAATGAGGTAATCCTTCGGTATGTGCTAGTTCGTGTAATGTCACCTTGCGAAATTTCTCCATTCTGTTTTTGCCTCTTAGTCGGAAGGTAGATACAACACAAGCTGTACCCGGACAAAATCCTAATCCCATAATACCAAAATCTTTGGTATTTCCTTTTGTAGTACTAATGTCTTTACTTGTTAATCCTAACAAAGTGTATTTCCCATTCGCAATTCTCCGTTGAATAGCAATGAGTGAATCGGCGCGATAGCGATTGTTTTTTGCATAGTAAGCCTTAGGGTGTAATGACATGCTAGTGTTAACCTTTACATTCGGACAAACTTTTTTTATTTCAGCAATGATAAAGTCTGCTTGTGTTTGACTTAAATCACTGTAAGGCTGTACAACAATCTGCTTGTATTTATTTGGAGTTGTTGATTTTGCTTTTGATGATGGCAATTGTGCTTCCTGACAAGCAAATAACAGGAGCGATAAATAAATCAAGGAAAATAATTTTATAGTTTTCATAAGGCTAAAATTTTTATTAAAACAATTGTGCTTCAGGACCGATATAAACACTTTCTGACACTTCTACATCTTCATTTTTGTTTACCCAGGATATGAAAAGAAAGGATTTGTTTAAGGAGGGATGTTTATAGTAGTATCGTAAATGATAACTGATATTTTTATTAGCATCTAAGTAAACACAATCAAGTCTATCATCTAATTTTATTATTTGAGTAATTGGATATGCCTTTATAGTATTTTGCATTTCTGTTTTAACAACTAGATTATCATAATCAATGCTGAAGAGGTTGGCTGCAGGTATCGTTTTTTCATTTTTATAATTTTGGAAATATAAATCCATTTCCAATTCGTTTTCGGAATTATGTTCTATATAAAAAAGGTTGTCTGCAGTGATAATATGTTGCTGTGCGTTTGATTTGCTGCATAGTACAATTAATAGATAAAATAAAATGGTGTTTTTTTTCATAACAATTTATCTTAGAAATATTTTAAATCAGGATCGCAAGTACAGTTAATGCATTTTAAAGATCTACCGAAAGTGATGTATTTCTTTGGTCCGATGTTAATGATAATTTCTTTTTCCTTCGGATACTTAGCATTTTTAAAATCACGAACATCACTTATTCCAGTATGGATAGAACCCCCTGTTCGATACGCAATATTTATTAATGATGTATTGATGTCACAATCATTAACACCACAGGCTATCACTTTAACAGGTAGTTTGAGTGAGTCGATTAATGCGGTATCTCTTGGTGAAGAATTGTTATCTGACAATAAAACGATTTCACTGCCTGGCCTTGCAAACTTTTGTGCAGTGATTAAAGCTTCTAATACATTTTCTCCTATATCCATATTGCCTAAACCCATTATCATGTATTTCTTTATTCCTTTTACGTATGTGTTATAGTTGCTGGATGTATCAGTATGTACTCCACCTGTAGCATTTAGTCGTTTCATATAATCAGGAATACCATCACCATCATTAAAATACACGAAGCGGTCTATTTGTTTATTCTTATAATTTAGATCAAGCCATTTATTTAGTTCCATCAGACTAGGCAACATCGATGTAGTAACATCCACCACAACAATTATACTGTCCCAGTTTTTATGACGATCAAGCACAGGGCCTAATGTTTTTTCTGCTTTGTAATCATATACCAATACAAATCCATGAAATTGTTCCTTTGCAGTATCTAAATTATTTAATCCTGCAATTTTCATATCGGTCCATTTGATTTTGGTGGTCGATTTCAAAAACGGAAGTTTTTTATTGAGTTCAGCAATGCGTAGATTGTTTAACTGGTCTTGATTAAAATTTTCATTTGTGCTAAATCCTGAATAGATTAACCAGATCTCAGATAAATCTTTCTGTTCTATTTTCTTAAATTGAATAGTGTCTACAAATTTTTCTTTCCCAAACGAGCAAGGCAATAACCGAACATTGTAAAGTCCGTTGAGCATATTAATATCGGCATAGCTTCTATCAATTATTTGTAATGTACGCTCTTGCGCGAGTGAAGAAAAGAACAGAAAAGTAAAAATGGGTATGGTGAATAATTTTTTAATGATGATTTCCATGGTCGTAATGTTTTAAAGATTAAAATGAAAATTTTGAAAATCAAATTGGATTAGTTCACTGTAAAGACAACTGAGGGAGCTACAACTTGTTTATTACCTTTTGTTAGCACCGTGATATTATCAATTAATATTTTATCTCCTTTTTGTAATGCATTAATAGCAGCTTTCATGTTTGGAGTAAGCTTATTGTTATGCGATGGCTCATCAACTAAATTTGCTCTATTACCACCTTTAAAAATAAAAGTGCTTTGAAAGCTAGTAACTCTAACCGCATATCTTGCTATAGTTAGCGAGTCTGTGTTTTGTAATACTTCTAGCGGGACTGTTTTAACGTAAAGTGTTGTGTCTAATTGTACTTTAAAGTCGATCGCGGTTCTTACTTGTGCATTACTGGAATTAAAAACAATAAGTGAAATGAAAATCAGGAATGCTTTTTTCTCGATGATTTGAAAGGTCTTCATAAGCGTAGGTTTATTAGGTGAACGCTAAATGAACGTGATTTATTATTTAATCAGAAAGTATAAAAAATAAATTAATTAATTAATATTGAAAATAGAATAGTTGATAATACTTAACTTGTTTTTGTTCTATCGGATTTTATTTTGTTTTTCATTATGCTAAATAAAAATGGCCATCATTTCTGATGACCATCTATCTGTATTTTAATTTGGATGCTTATTATTAAAAAGCAATTTCATAGTTAATTACCAACCAGTAACAATTGATCCATTGATGAGTCCACCTTTTATCGTTATCATCTCGTTCTTAATACTGTCTGCTATTTGTGTTTCGTAATCATGAAATGGTGCATATCCTACATCTTCTGTAGATAGTCCTGTTATAAAATTACCGCTATTGTTCCAACCATTATCACGAAACTTTTTTGTTTCATTGTAAATTGTAACATTGATTTTCTTTAGGCAAGAGCTAATCAATATGCTTGATACATTTGGTGCTGATATGTATTGGTCAACATCTACTCCAATCGCCCATTTTCCTGCAGCCTTTGTTGCACTCAAAGCACCAAGGCCAGATTCGCCAGCAAAAGGAAATACTACATCTGCACCTCCAGTGATGAGTCCGCTTGCAATGTTAGCGCCTGCAACCGTGTCTGAGAATGAATTAGTATAATTGCCATTAGCAATTACATTTCTGCTATAAGTAGAATTGTAATAGGTGATACCCGAAAGATAGCCTGTTTTAAATTGTTCAATAGCTGGAATTTGAATTCCGCCAACCCAGCTACTAACCGGATTTGCAGGATCTTTTTTCTCCGCCCAATAGGCACCAAGGAATCCACAAAGGAAACTTGCCTGATCAACTTGGTAAACAAAGCACTTAACATTAGCTGGCGGATTGCTTATTGTATCATCAAGCAATATAAATTTCTTTGTTGGGTTTGCTTGTGCAGCCTGTAATAAAGAATATTTTGCGCCATAACTAAGGCAGAAAATAACATCGAAATTATTTTGTACAAAATAATTAATTCCCAATTTAATGTCGTTGGAATCATTGCAGTCGTAGGATTCCGTTGTTACACCTAAATCGGTACCGGCTTGGTTCAAGCCAGCAAGGGCAAGGTCATTATATCCAAGGTCACCGAAACCAACCTCTGCACTAACTAATCCGATTTTCAATTTAGTAGTTGGTGTGGTAGTTGAATCATCATCCTTTTTGCAGGATGCAAGGGCGGCAATAGCCATTACAATGAAAGTAAATTTGAAAATACTTAATCGGTTTTGGTAATTCATAAATTAAAATGTTTTTGTTTAGTAATTAAAATAAATAGTATTTGATTTTAGATTTAAGGCAATGTTTCGCCTTGTCGCGAAGTTAGGTATTATTTCGCATGGCTTCGTAAATTTATCTTTTCGAACTATGATTCGTGAAAGCACCTACGATATCATTAATTAGTATTCGTTTTCGTATTTACAAATCTACCTAGCGGAACATTTTTTACAACATGTTGTTTATTAAATCTATAAAATCAATTTAATTTTAATGAAAATATCCACACATATTTCTGTTTTTGCGCTGGTTATTACGTTTGATGCGAGATAAGTAAAGATGATTCTGAATTGGGCCCCAAACGATTTGCTTGTTTTAAGGGACTCACGCTCTTTCAGATCTTCGTACCAATAGGTATTTCTTTAAAAATAGGGATTGACTTCGTCGGACCCTTATAACCCGTGAATTGTACCAAAATAACGATTCGCTTAGGGGGGGGGATTGATGATCTTGTAGAGCGTCGGACGCAATGGTGGTTTTAAAAATATAGGGATTGACTTCGGCGGAGTAATCCCAGAAAAAGTTTGAACTCTCGAAGTTTGAGTATAGCAAAAGACAGCGTTTAAATTCGCCTATTATGTATGATATTTCATTCAATAAGGCTTTTATGATGAGTTAGCGCATGATATATCATTCATTTATATTTTTATTTACTTAAAATAGATTATATTTGCATGACAAATCATTCATTAAAATAAAAAAAATGTATTATGACTGATATATCATACAAAAATTGGCTTTCTATGAGTGATAATGCTTTAACCCAACAAATAGGTGCATTTATAAAACACCAAAGGATGGAGCAGAACAAAACTCAGGAAATGGTAGCAG
>CALQOD010000042.1 GCA_943332105.1 Chitinophaga pinensis
ACCTCCTCCTGCACCACCACCAGCATATGGATTATCATCTCCGCAATTTCCGACCACATTTGACCAACATCTACAACATGGCTTTCTACCATAAGAGCTTCTTGCTGAATATTCATCTGTATAATTGATCTGACCTTTGCAATTACTTAGACCTGGGCAGTTTGGTATACTATGGTAGGCATAAGCATATGGACCAGTACATATATAAACTGTTTGAGCTTTTGCTGCTATTTCATTGCTGTCTGAAATAGTGTAATGAGCGTAGTAATCAATTTCGCCAATTAAGGGTTTATATTCTGAATAACTAGACCTGCTTAGTAAGACTAAAAACAGGAATGCGATATACTTAATTGTTTTTTTCATTAAATATCTATTTGATTCTATTAAAACAAATTTAAATCTTTATGCAATGTAATGCAATAATAATTTGAATTAATATTCAATTAATACTAAATGAAAATAATCTTGAACTTGAGAATAAACCTCAAAAAGCACTCTCCTTCGCCCAGTTATCAATTTTCAAGAATATTTCTTTTTGCCAAGTTTTAATGTCTTTGTTTTCTTCTAAGGTTAACAATGCACAAATATTATCGGAAAGATTTTGTGAGTTTGTATGATAATATCTTCCATTAATGGTGTTCTTATTTCCAGGATAAATTAGCGCTACCTTTTTAGCTTGATAGTATTGATGATAAACATAAAGTTGTCGCAAATCAACAGCTGATGGCTGCCCATCTCCATTGTTTTTCCATTTCGTATCTAAGACTAAAAATTTATTGTTATCGAAGCTTAAAATTATATCAGGTCGGATGGTTGCATTTCTTCCATTATCGTGTTTCCAAAAGTCTTTCTTTGTTTGAGCAGAAACGGTATAATTAATCGGCTTATGTTTTTTCAAACTTATAAATACAAATTGTTCCCAAAGCTTATTCATATCAAACATTAACGCAAGAATATCATTATGTCCTTTGCTAATGTCGGGATGATAATGCAATAAAATCATTCTTGCAATTTCAATAGCTTTTTTATACGACTGCGATTTACGATTGAATGTAATTTTACTAAAAGTTGCTTCTGTTACTTTAAGGTCGGGCATCTCCGGAAAATTCAGGATCAGCGAACCAATTTTACTTTGTAATGAGGTGTTGTTATTAATCTTCTTTAACAATAAAATTGTTTTATAAAGTATTTGATGAAGAGGATGAATAACATCATAAGTTGTGTAAGATGTATAAAATCGTTCTTGATGCGTACTGTTTTTTTGTATGTGTTTTGCAAAAAGTATATTTCCTTTAAGTGCGGTATTGTTGCCTTCTTTTTTTCGATACTTTTTAATTAAACCAGCATGAAGTAAGTATTCTACTTCTTTTACAAAAAGTTCAAAGTATAAATCAAGTAAAGCATTCGGTTTTAGGTATAACTGAGCATTGCTTGTAGTCTTCACATCAAAATTGTAAATTTCTTTTAGCATCCCAATTAATAAACCACGCCAGGTTGCTTGGTCATTACTGTATTTATCTGCTTTGGGTAATACCTCAATCAATAAATTTCCAACTTGTATAATACCTACATGCTCATTAAATTGAACTCCATTGTGTATTAAAGAAAAATAGGGGAGCCCATTTCCATAATAATTTTGCAATGCCAATAAATGTTCTGGCGATATGCGCACGGCCCCTCTATCAGTACATAACGACTGATGTTCAAAAACAGATATGGTAATTAATTTACGCAATGTTTTTTCGCATTAATAACTGAATGGCTTTTTCGAAATCCATTTTGACATTGTTGATACGGTAATCATTAGGAATACGATAATCGATTATTTCATAAATCTCTTTGCCATCAAAATCACCAATACCATCATAGTTAAAATCTGCAAATGAATTTTCTTCGTTATACCAGTTTTTAATATTTACAAAACCTTGTCCTAGCACTAAACCAATTTTCCCAAAGTCACCATAAAAGTACTCTTGTAAAAGTGGGATGATGTTTTTATAAAATGAGTTCATCAATTTATCTTTCGGCTTTTCATTGTCTTGAATGATAAAGTAAGAATGTCCGATTAAATGATCCTTATCTAAAAGTTTCTCAAGCCTATTATTAATTGTTTTCAAAATATCTGCTGCTTTTATTCCAGCAAAATTATAGTTCAATTTGTCAATCGTATAATTAGGTAAAATCTCATCAAATACAAACCTTCTACGAAGTGCGGTATCAAGTGCTTCTACACTTCTATCGGCAGTGTTCATAGTTCCTAAGATGTATAAGTTAGGAGGAACACCAAATTTAGTTTTACTGTATGGAAGAATTACTTCTAAAGCTTCTGACTTACCTAATCGTTTATCTTCTTCAAGTAGGGTGATTAACTCTCCAAAAATTTGCGAAACGTTACCACGGTTTATTTCGTCGATGATTAAAACGAATGATTTACCTTTAACATTTTCAAAATCATTGTTGGTTAAAGACAGTACAACTTCTTTTTTATCATCAAAGGATTGTATTCGATTTTTCGAATTCGTTGTTGTATTTCCTCTGAATTGATCAATTGCATTTAAAACAGCACACAAATAAGTAGGATTGTTTCCATTTACATATCTTGTAAAATTGCTTATTTCATTAAGGTTATTTATTTCACTTTGGAGTTTAAGGGCTCTTTTTTTAGAAACAATATAGGTCCCTACTCCATTAAAAGGTTTTAGATAAATATTACCATTTTCGTTTACGGATTCGATTAATATCTCAAGCCCTTGCTTAGTTTTAATTTTTACTTCTTCTCCTTTAAGAAGTTTTTCTTCTACTGATTCAACAAATTTGTCATAGAAGTAGGACATGTCTAAAACCTTTTCACTCAATTTTGAATTACTCGTTTTTACTATTTCATAGGAGGCCTCAATACATAAATGCTTAAAGATTCCATTCTCTACTCTATAAATAACAGGGTCTCCATCTTTATCTGGTTCAATCGGTTTAATTCCTTCAATAAAATCTTCATAACTCATGCTTTGGTGAAAAGTGGTAAATACAATTTGTCCTTCTTTCACTAAGCGTTCGTATTCTGATTTAATAATAGAACGTTCTTGATCTAGATTAAATTCCGTATTAGCAATCGAAATAGCTTTTTCAATTGTTGTATATGTTTTTCCTGTTCCAGGAGGTCCGTATAAAATGGTATTTAATGCTGTGTTTTTATTTTGTAGCGCTCCTGTTTTATTACTGCCATTAATTATAGCTAAAAGCATTTCATAGTAATAATTAAAATCAGGATTATCAGATTTGTATTTAGTAATAATGGTGAGTGTTTTCAATGCTAATGCAAAATCAATTTCCCAATTACCTTTTTTTAGCCATTCTACTTTTCTACAGCTTTTATAAGAATTTCTTCTCTCATCAAAGTAATAATCAGATTTAACAATGCCATAGCCAATTAATTCTCTTCTTCCTTTCTTAGCAAAAACAATATCACCAATATTCATATCATTAGCAAATGAATAGTTAGAAATCGCATTATTGTTTTCGTTTGTAGATGATTTGTTTATTCTAATTAGTTTAGTCGCAATAGCATCTTTCGATTTGTATTTTGTTAAATCTCCCAGGTTGTCCCAGCCTAATCCCATAATTCCTTTGTTATAGAACTCCTCCCACATATCAGCTTGTTCACCTGGTGCATACACCCAATAATTGATTGATGATTTCTCGTTTGCCATATCTAATAATAATTGATATTCCTCTTTTGTTGCTGTGAAATTGGTTCCTTGTAAACCAACATTCATATTTTTTAATTCAGGAATTTTTTCAATTTCTTTTTTTGTAATAGGATTATTAACTAAATTTTTATTGATTTTTATTTTGACTCTTTTTGCTGAAGTATTTTTACTGTTATCGATATAATATTTATTCTGCTCTTCACTATCAACGCTCTCGTAAATATCCGATGTGACTTCTCCTAAGGCAAAACATCCAGGATTATTTCCTGTTAGCCATAATATAAATCTGTCACCAATTTTGATTTTATCTGCATGTGCTTTAATATTCCATGTAGAAAGTAGATTATCGTTTAATGCTTCAACTACATTATAGATTTTAGGATTCCCCTGAAATATCCAATAATTTGCTTTACTTAAATCATCATTCCATTTCCATGCGTCGAATGATAATTCATAAAACGACTTGTTTTCTTTTTGCTGAATGTTCTTAAGAATATTACGATATTCTGTGTATGTATCAAATTCAGATTGAACTTTTAATACTTCTTCCAAATAGGGTTTTGATGGACCATTAATTGGGTAATGTAATGTTGGTAAAATGTAAAATAAACAAGCAGTCATTTTGCTTTTGCCAGTACCAAAAATGTTTAATACATCTTCAAATTGTTCATTAGTTATTTTATCATCCAGTGCACTTTCAAAAAAATCCCAAAGCCTATTAATTTCGTTATTGGTCCGCTGTGCTTCATAGGGGAATAGGCAGACCATCATAGCATTTACAGACGGGATACCAAGCTCATCTGTTGGGATGGTTAATTTAAGTTGATTGGCAATTGATTGTAAAATTTGCAATCGCCTTTCCGTACCATACTTATAAATAAAACAAAAGAATGTAAACGGATCGATTACTTGAAGTTCGAATCTATTCCCCTTTTTATTTTGATCATGCAATCCACTTACCCCAGCCTTCCTTAAAATTTCTACTAGATGCGGTTGGTTGTTTCTTTGGGTCCGTAAATAGTCAACAATTTCCTTATGTGTTTTTACCCACGTAAATGTATTCAATTGAATCTAGGTTAAATGATTTATATCTGTTATTTCCCTACTAAAGTAAGATATTTTTCAAATATAAACTTTTCACCCTTGCCCTCCAATAAAAATGCATGGTTGTAGTTTGTGAAAAACAACCTTTGACTTTAATTTTCTGAAAATGTCCAGTAATTTTTTAAATGAAATAAAAATTATATAGAAAGCTTCTGCACCTCACCAACAATCACCTTCGCAAAAAACTCTTTTTCTAGCGCTGCAATCTTTTCGGCTATGCGTTCGGGTGAGTCGGTAGGCTCAACAGCAGTGCGTGCCTGGAAAATAATTTTTCCTTCATCGTAGTGTTCATTTACTTCATGAATAGTGATGCCGGTTTCTTTTTCGCCAGCTGCTGCTACGGCGCGATGCACATGCATGCCATACATTCCTTTCCCTCCAAACTTCGGCAATAGTGCTGGATGTAAATTGAAAACCTTTCTAGGATAAGCTGCAATCCATTCTTTCGGGACTAGCTTTAAATAACCTGCTAACACCAACACATCAATGTGATGCTCTTTTAAAAGCGCCACCACCTGATCAGGATTAGTCAATAATTCTTTATTCAGATAAATCGCTTGCACACCATGCTTCTCTGCCACTGCAAAAACACCAGCCTCTTTACGATCGCTTAATATCAGCTCCACTTTTATAGAAGCATGATTCACCAAATACGTACACAAGCTATCGGCATTGCTTCCTTTCCCTGATGCAAAAATGGCGATTCGTTTCATGTTGCAAAGCAAAGGATATGTGGAGAGATTGCAAAATTATTTGTCGGTTTATTTTATCAGATGTAGGATTAAATAAAATTTCAATGCTAGCAGATTTTAGACCTCCCTAAATCCCTCCGAAGGAGGGACTACAAATGAGCATTGATCCTCTGCTTTGGAGAGGTCCTTAATTCAATTAACTTCAAAAAACCGAATAAACTGAGGCCGAGTTAAATTTTAATAAACAGTAAAATTTGGAATAATATCCGCCTTAAAGTTATTGAGGAAATAAGATGCTGTAGAAAGTAGCGATTAGAAATAAGCGGTGTTTGCTTGTGCCGCGCGAAGCCTCGGTAAGAAATTGATAAATTTATTAAAAAGTCGAGTTCGATTATTTCCGCTACGCAAGAAAGCAGCTCCTCAATAAGTTTACAGCGGTGGCATTTTTGCCTACTTTTTTTGCTAGAGAAAAAAGTTGGAGCCCGTACGGCTGGAGTACAAAGGAGAATATCATATTTGCAACAGGCACGGGTTTAAACCCGTGCCTGTTGTCATCGTGGCATTCGTCGAATTACAGCAAAGAATTTGAAAATTAAAAGAGGTTATTGTATCAGGTGTAGGATTAATCCTACACCTGACTGCAGATTATAAAAATCATATTTACAACAGGCACGGGTTTAATTTTGGAAGTTTGTTTGCTTATGCTTCGGTCCCTGAGGCTCTCGAAGGGCGAAGCTTGAAGGCCCGAATAATAAACATCAGTAATAACGACCCTTCGAGAACCTCAGGGACCGTTATTTTTTATACGTCGCCGAAATCTCTCCTCTACCACCAGCAATCTTCAAATTGTAAATCACATTTAATCTTCAAATCTTCAAATTGCCAAATTTTCAAATTAATTATTTTTTTCATCGTATACGCGTCCCGTTAGAATGATTCGATTTAACAGGAATCGGCTTTAATGCCGGAATTTTAAAGATGAACCTTCGAATGAAATTCAACAATTGCTGAACATTGGAATTGCGGAAGAAACGATCGCTTTTGCGAGAGGGGAATACGGAGTTGAACATAGTTTTGCTATTAGTGAATACAATTTACATTAATGTTATTTTGATCTATCAATACTTGGATGAATAGAATAGTTTAGAGGGCAAAAGGGAAAATATAAGAGGTTAAAGGGTACGTTATAACGAAATAATCTACGAAATTTGGTGGTTATATAGTTTTTTTCAATAATTTAGATTCTTATTAAAAACTAACCTATGATTAAGTCATTGAAAAATGAAAAATGGAAAACCGTTAAATTAGATAACGAATTCCGTTTCAAGTATGCTGTTTCCGACCGTGGTCGTTTAGCAAGTTTTAAAACTAAGGTAATGGAAGGTACTCTTCTGCGTGGTACGCTGATGGGTGGATATCCTACATTGAAGTTAAAACCAGCTGGTGAAAACCTTACTTTGTTTATTCACCGTTTGGTGGCGGAAGCTTTTATTGCTAATAGAAGCAGCAAAAAGGTGTATGTTATTCACTTAAACTATAACAAAGAAGATAACGCAGTTAAAAACCTTCGATGGGCTACCAAAGAAGAAATGGAAGCACATCAGCAAAAGAGTCCTGCTGTTTTAGCATACCGCTCTATTAACCGTAAGAAAGGTCATAAGTTAACAGAAGGCGTAGTTCGTAAGATTAAGCAGTTGGTCAACAATAAAAACCGTAAGAGAACAATGCGTGAAATTGCTGAGCATTTTGAAATCAGTGAAATGCAGTTGTACCGTATTAAAAGCGGTGAAAACTGGGGTCACGTAAAATAAACTTCAGCATATCAAGATAGAAAAGGTCGCCATTAGGTGGCCTTTTTTTATGGGAATTATATTGCCCCTGTTAAAAAGGAATCGTAGCTTTGATACATCATCAGGGCTTCGGCCTAATCCATTCCCATTCTTTTTGGATTGATGTAAAGGGCCTCAAAAGGGCCCTTTTTGCTGATTTAAGGGGTTTATTCGCTGATTTGTGATAAACTTTTTTGAGAAAAAATAGATTGCTATGTTTTGGTTTTCAGTAGTTTGAGTATTAATCATGGGGTATTGTTGAAGGTGTTCATGCAATTCCTTCAATATATTTTGAAGTTTAAAGTCCTTTTTTTTTACTTTTGCCCCCTATCTTAACTAAATAACCCACTACAATGTCAGACATTGCAGCACGCGTAAAAGCGATTATCGTTGACAAATTAGGAGTTGACGAAAACGAAGTAACCAATGAAGCTAGTTTTACTAACGATCTTGGAGCAGATTCACTGGATACAGTTGAATTAATCATGGAATTCGAAAAAGAATTCAGCATTTCAATCCCAGACGACCAAGCAGAGAAAATTGCTACTGTTGGTCAGGCGGTTGATTACATTACAGCTAACGCAAAGTAATTAATCAGTTTAGTTCGCGCAATGGAGCTTAAACGAGTAGTTATAACAGGATTAGGTGCTATTACACCTTTGGGTAATAACGTTGCTGATTATTGGCAAGGTTTACTTGATGGTAAGAGCGGCGCTTCCCTAATAACCTTATTTGATGCTTCCAAATTTAAGACGCGGTTTGCCTGTGAGGTCAAAGATTTTGATCCAGGTAAATATCTAGACCGAAAAGAAGCCCGGAAACTTGATCGTTTCTCTCAATTGGCAATCGCTAGTTCTGAGGAAGCTGTTCATGATGCCGGACTTTTAAATGCCGGCCTTGATCCCGATCGCATAGGCGTCATCTGGGGTTCTGGTATAGGCGGCTTGCGTACGTTTTTAGATGAAGTTTCAAACTTCGCAAAGGGAGATGGTACTCCACGTTTCAATCCTTTCTTTATTCCTAAAATGATTGCTGATATTGCCTCAGGCCATATCTCCATGCGTTATGGATTCAGAGGGCCAAACTACACGACCGTTTCTGCTTGCGCTTCTTCTACGAACGCACTGATTGATGCATTTAATACAATTCGTTTAGGTCAAGCGGATATCATCCTTTCAGGAGGAAGTGAGGCAGCAGTGAATGAAGCCGGTATCGGTGGATTCAATGCGATGCACGCGCTTTCAGAAAGAAATGACTCGCCTGAAACTGCTTCTCGTCCGTTCGATGTAGATCGCGATGGATTCGTTTTAGGAGAAGGTTCAGCTTGTTTGATTCTTGAAGAGTATGAGCATGCCATCAAGCGCGGAGCTAAAATTTATGCGGAAGTTGCTGGCGGCGGATTAAGTGCAGATGCTTACCATTTAACTGCTACTCATCCTGACGGGTTGGGTGCATTTAACGTTATGCGCAACGTGCTTAAAGATGCTCAAATGCAACCTTCGGATATTGATTATATTAATGTACATGGTACATCAACACCAATTGGAGATCCGAGTGAAGTCAAAGCAATTTTAAAATTGTTTGGTGACAGCGCATACGATTTAAATATCAGCTCTACCAAATCGATGACTGGCCACTTGTTGGGTGCTGCTGGTGCTATCGAATCAGTTGCAACAGTCCTTTCTGTTGTGAATGATATTATTCCTCCAACAATTAATCACTTTACCGACGATCCTGCTTTTGATCCGAAGTTGAATTTCACTTTTAATAAAGTTCAACATCGTACAGTTCGCGCCGCGTTATGTAATACATTCGGCTTCGGCGGACATAATGCTTCTATCATCATTAAAAAATACAAGGCGTAGTTTTACGTTTGTTTCTCCTGTTTGTTTTAAAATTTTGTAATGTACTCTTTCTGTACATGCTTCTGTTTTCTTCTAGTATTCACCATCAGCGACTGAAGCTTAACTCACCACAATTTAACAATTAAAAAACAAACAAATCGGCCTCAGTTTATTCGGTTTTTGACGAAGGTAAAATTGCGTTAAACAAATTTAGAAGTTCCGCGATTGCGAGGAAATCACTGAATTTGTAGCAATTTTATCAAGGAAAAAATTTGCTCTGCAAAAGAATAAAGTGAAGCCTTGATTTTTTCTTTGGTTCTTTCATTTTGTATCAAGACAAAAGAAAGAACATTGAGAAATAAATGGTAATCAATTAATAGAAGTAGAGTCTATATCTATTTTTATTCAGAATATTTATTGATTTTGCAATTTCAAATGATAAATTTTAAATTGTTTCCAAATTTAGAAACAAAAAGTATATTTGCATTGTAAAAAATTACGAACAAAAAGATTTTGTGATATGGCAACCAAACGTGTTAAAACATATTCATTAGATGAAATGAAAGATGAATTCATTGGTAAGCGAGGATCAGTTGTTCGTGAAGACTATGAATACGAATTGAGGATGGATGTTTTAGGGAAGATGATAAAAGCTGCTCGTCAAGAGCGAAATCTTACTCAGGAGGAGTTAGGAAAACTTGTTGGTGTACAAAAGGCGCAAATTTCGAAACTAGAAAGCAGTACAAATAGTGCAACCATTGATACTATTTTAAAGGTGTTTAGTGCACTGAGAGCCGAAATCAGTTTCAATATTCGATTGGAAGATGAATTTATTCGTTTAACGTAATATCTTTTTTAATCGCTTCATGAAAAGAATGGCTAATTTGTATTAAAGTACCTCAACTAATGGTTTTAAGGCATACAAATTCTAGATATGACCTTAAAATTAATTGGCCTCAGTTTATTCGGTTTTTGACGAAGGTAAAATTGCGTTAAGCAAATTTAGAAGTGGGTTTTGTTTTATGCTATCTAAGGAACTCTAATTCATTCATTATAGCCACGGGTTTAAACCCGTGGCTATTGTTTTAGGTTTATTCACCCAACATCAAATTAAAAATCATATCTCCACAGATGTGGGTTTAAACCCACATCTGTGCATCAAATCGCTAATTACATTTAATTTTCAAATTAGCAAATCGCCAAATTATCAAATTAACCCTTATTTTTTTATTCCGACTATTAATTTTATTTTTGATAATGATTATAAAAGCAACATCAGCAGTAAAAACTTTTTTCACGAGTCATTTCGGTTTTACTGTAAGCAGAAAAAAGTTAAAGTAATTTCCCCGCTAATTCATGTTGCTAAAGTCCCTATTCAAATTATTATTTTCATCCGATAAGCAAGAGAAAGATCTTATTCGTTCGCTGCGTAATCTTCTCGGATTTTATCCAAATAATATTTCCGTTTATCAATTGGCATTTAGTCATCGTTCTATCTCCCGCGAAACCGATTACGGAGTTCCATTGAGTAATGAACGTTTAGAATATTTAGGCGATGCTGTTTTAGGTGCTGTTGTGGCAGATATGCTCTTTAAAAAATTTCCGTATCGCGATGAAGGCTTCCTAACGGAGATGCGTAGCCGTATTGTTAGTCGTGAGAATTTGAAAAACCTGGCTGTTAAAATTGGCATCGACGAACTACTTCAAAAAGAAGCTGCAATAGGTACATATCGTTCTATGTATGGCGATGCTTTTGAAGCACTAATAGGAGCTATTTATATCGACAAAGGTTATGCAAAAACACAAAAGTTTATTCTTGATCGAATCATTCGTATTCATGTCGACTTACACGAAATAGAACAGACAGAAAAGAATTTTAAAAGCTTAATTCTGAATTGGGGTCAGCGAGAGAAACATTCGATTGTTTTCGAAACTGTAGAGGAAGAACAGAAAGATCGTTTAATAAAAGTCCGATTGTTAGTAGATGATAAAGAAATTGCAGTAGGTATCGACTTTGTAAAAAAGAAAGCAGAACAAATCGCTGCGCAAACTGCTTGCGCCGAATTAGGTCTATTATAGTCGAGGATTTTCACTATCACGAAGACATGAATTTTTTCATTCAAAAAGATTTAGTAATATTACCCTTCAAACCTTAAACTAATTTAGAATGGAACGTTTTACCGGACTCATCGGGATGGTTGTGATATTAGGTATAGCCTACCTGTTATCGAACAACAGAAAAGCAATTAATCTCCGTTTGGTGTTTAGTGGTATCGCATTGCAAATTGTTATTGCAGTGCTTGTATTAAAAATTCCTCCTGTTACAGCGTTCTTTCAACAACTCGGACATGGAATGGAAAAGATTGAACAGTTCGCTCGTAAAGGTGCTGAGTTCGTATATGGCGGTGTTGCGGTGCAACAATTTAATGGAACTATTGCGTCGTTCATGAGTGGAGGTTTCGTTTTTGCATTCAACATTACATCAACCATCATTTTAGTATGCGTGTTGGTGGCTATATTGTATCACATAGGATTTATGCAACGTGTTGTGGCAATTGTAGCAAAGGCAATGAATTTTATTATGCGTGTGAGTGGAGCAGAGGCCTTGAGTAATGTAGCAAGTGCATTTGTTGGTCAGATTGAAGCGCAAGTAATGATTCGTCCATATTTGAAAAACATGACCAAGAGTGAATTGCTCGCGAGTATGGCTGGTAGTATGGCATGTATTGCAGGTGGTATATTAGTCGTGTATGTTAATATGGGTGCACAAGCAGGATTAGATCTCGCCCCGAAATTAATTGCGGCAAGCTTAATGGCGGCTCCTGGTGCATTGGTGATCTCTAAAATTTTATATCCTGAAACAGAGCAAAGCCAAACAATGGGTGAAGTAAAATTGGAAGTGAAAAGTAGTTATGTAAATATTATCGATGCTATTTCTCATGGTGCAAGTGATGGCTTTAAAATTTCGATGAATGTAATTGCTATGTTAATCGGATTTATCGCTTTAATTGCAATGGTTGATTGGATGCTTATTCACGTTGGACATTGGTTTAGTCCTGATTTAAATTTAAGCTTAAACTGGATCTTTGGAAAAGTATTTTATCCTTTAGCATGGACGATGGGAGTACCTCAACAAGACGTACAAAATGTAGCAACGTTACTTGGACAAAAATTAACCGTAAACGAATTTGTTGCGTTCCAAAATTTATCAACGAAGGCAGTCCCTATTTTAACAGAGAAAGGATTGCTCATTGTATCGATTGCTATCTGCGGATTCGCGAATTTTGCGAGTGTAGGAATGCAGATTGGTGGAATTGGGGAGTTAGCACCAGAAAGAAGAAATGAACTGGCAAAGCTCGGATTAAAAGCGTTATTGGCTGGAACATTAGCTTCTTATTTGTCGGCTACTATTGCAGGAATTCTAGTTTAATAAATTATACAGAGTGGGGTAAAGGAGCGCTTTAAACGCTCCTTTTTTATTGTTTGATAAATCGTATTACGCGACTCTCATTTTTCATTTGAATGCGTAAAAAATAAACGCCTTTTGAAAAAGATGAAATGTCGATTGAAGTAGCATCTTCAAATCTTAAAATATCCTTACCATCATAACTGCTAACGCTAACGGAGTAACGAATGTTTTCATTTGAATGAATATAAAGAATATCATTCGCAGGATTAGGATAAATTCTTACTGTAGCAATTTTGTTTGGCTCGTTAATACCAGTTGAAGTACACATGGCATCATTCAACTTTCTCCAGATTGAATCCAATAATGCAATTGATACTTCTCCTGTATTTGGATTGTTTCCCATTCTTACCATCACGAGTCCTTTGCTCTTTGCAACACTCACTAATTGTCCGTTTTTACCAATACCTGAAAACATATCGCTAGGGGCATTCGGACAAATACTTCCAGGAAAAACAGTTTGTAAAGTAGGTACCATGAATGAACTCTTTCCATTTAACCACCACAAATAACCATACGATTGATTTAAATTTTGAGAGGTGTTCACCATCTGGTGACGATAAACGGTATCTTTTAATAGGGTATCGTTGTTCCAGATAAAATCATTTTGCGCAAGCAATCCGAAGCGAGCCATACTGCGCGCAGTACTTGCAAATATATTGTTATAGCCACTCGTATACCAGAATCCATCCATGCCCGTTGGCGATTTTAATTTTGCCTGCGTGTAATTATTGATGGATAAATTAGTGGCATTCACAATCACATCTTCCAGTAAAGTATAAGGTGCATTGTGATAGGCCCAACGACTTCCCGCATCTGCTTGATAAACTAAGCATGAATCAATTGTACAATGATTATCAGGAACACCATCATCTAATCCACTAGTCATCATTAATTGATTTTTGATTTTGATGAGCGCTTCTTTTTGTGTAGGACAATTTGTCCAGCCAACACCTAAATAGTTTGAACTAGTATCGTTAATCGATAAGTAATTTTCTTCTTGTGCTTTTCCAACTAAAAATGAAGTGAGTGTTTTACCTGCTGATGCCCAATACCACAAACTGTCTTTGGTAAATGCTCCAAAGTATTTTTCTAAAACGATCTTACCATCTTTTAAAACGATAAACCCTCTAGTATCCTGATCACCCAGATAAGAATATAGCGAATCAATTTTATCAGGACACCAATTTAATGTAAGAGGTGAAATAGTATCCCATGGCAAATTGTTATTTGTTGGAGGAAAGTATAACGGCTGTGAATACCCATTAATATATTTTACACATAAAAATAAGATAACAAAAACTAATCTTTTCATATACTTCGAATTTAAGAAAAATACTTGACCTAACTAATTGACGAAAATTACTCTTCGGTGTTTTTACTTTTCATGAGAACGCTGTAAGCACCTTTTATAACAAACTGTTTCTGTTCAGGATTGAAATTATTTTTAAAAGTAATTTGCGTAATTCCATTTTCGCTATTGCCAATTTCAACTTCAACCATTTCAAAATTGTTTTTACTTTTTTCATAGAAAACTAAATGCTTTCCCTCATAAGTAACAATGCTTTCATCAGAAATAACAAAATCATTTTGACTAGATACTTCTATTTCAGCATTCATGTACATTCCTGGAATTAATGATTTATCGTATGCATCAAAATGGCAATGTACTTCAACACTTCGAGTTTCAGAAATATCTTTTCCAATTAAAATAATTTCACAAGGATATTTTTTATCTGGTTGTGTATTCGTATACGCTAACAACTTTTGTCCAATTTGTAAATCATCAATATCCTTTTCAAAAATATCTAAAGCTAAGTGTATATCCTGCGGATTTACTAATTCAAATAATACATCTGTAGGACTAGCATATTTACCAATGTTCACATTAACTTTCGATACATAACCATCAATTGGCGAATGAATGGCTATTGACCTCGATATCGTGTTTTCATTTAAGTTATCTTGACTAATTCCGATAAGCAATAATTTTTCACTTAACGACTTTACCAATACTTTTTGAGAGGTATAATTCATCGTTGCTTCCTGAAACACTTTATCGCTTACTGCAGCGCTTTTATTTAACGACTCCTGTCGAATATATTCATTCTGTACATAACTTAATTTTGCCTTTGCCGTAAGGTATTCTTGTTGCAACGAGATATATTGAGGATCTTCCATTACCGCAATGCTTTCTCCTTTGTTGATATGCATGCCCGGTAGTAGTTTTGTGTATTTTAAATAACCACCTAGCGGAGCAGAAATGCTTACCATATTTTGGGGTGGGACATCAATCACTCCATTTACTTTCAATAAATGTGCGATGGCTTGTTTTTCAATAGTTGCTACGGTTATCCCTGCGTTTTTAACTTGTGCATCAGTTAATGCAACTGCAGTTTTATTGCTTGTAGTTTCTGTTTCTGATTGTTTTGTATCGCTGCATGAGAAAAGGCTAAGACAAATGATTATTGTGAGTATATAATTTTTCATGATGATTTTATTTTGATGTAAGGTAATTTAATTCGTTGATGCATAAATTAATTTCATAAATAGCATCTGTATAATTTTTTTTTGTTTGAATAGCGTGTTGCATTAGCATGGCCCATTCCAAATAATTGATTTCTCCTAACGCGAATTTTTTAGTAGCATTATCAATCATTAAATTGTTATCAGTTAATAAAGCTGTTTGATAATAATTTATTTTCTCATAACTAATTTTATATCTCGCAATGGTAGTTTCAATTTGTGTTGTTAATACTTGCTTTTCATAATCAAATTGTTCCTGATAAATCAACTCTTGAACTTTAGCAGCTCTTATTTTGGCTTGTTGGGTATTAAAGAATAATGGTAGTCCGATGCCAAATTGCAAGGAGTTGAATCGAGCTCCTCCATCGTAGAAATTATTATCTGCACCCGTACCTCTAATCGTTGTCGAATAATACCCAAAGTGCAATTCAGGTAGCAGCGAATTTTTCTCCAACTTAGTTTTCGATTGTGCAATTTGCAATTGTTGTTTCAGTGTATTTAACTGCGGATGATTATCAATAGCTGATTTAATTTCTGCATATACAATATCGTTGGTTACATCTGTATAATCAGGAATATATTTTTCTTTTGACTGCATAAGGAGATTAAACTTACTGATTAACTCAAATTGTTTTATTTCTAAATCTTTAAGCTGAAAGCCAATTTGACTTTTTTGCAAGGCGATATCTTTATATTGTACTAGGTCCGTTTCGCCTGCCTCAAATCGTAATTTAGATTTTTGATTGGCATTGGAAAATAAACTATCTGCTTCCTTTAAAAGTTTATGTTGCAAATCAAGGTAAATAAGTTGGTAATAGATGTCGCTAATTTCTTTTTTGATAAGTGCCTCTTTTAATTTAACCGTTGCTTTACTTTCTTCATAAATTGTTTTTTGAACTAATTTCTGCTTAGCGTAAACAGTCGGGAATTTAAACGACTGATTAATAGAAAAGGAATTATCATTATAAAAAGAATTATACTGACCGTATTGACCATTAATACTTGTATTAGCAATATCTATGCTAGTACCAATTAATTTCTTCTGATAAAAGGCCTTTAATGAGGCCGACTTTAATTCTGAATTATTTTGTAAAACAGAATCAATAGCCGCATTTAACTTAATGCTCCTTTGTGAATTCGCTTTTTCAGAAGTAGTAAATAAAAAGAAAGTTGTAATTAAGAGGGTTAGTACTGATTTATTACTTGACCTCTTTGATTGATTATTTTCAAATAACATATAAAGTATTGGAATTACAAATAAGGTAAGAAGTGTCGAAATCAATAATCCTCCTATTACAACTGTCGCCAACGGACGCTGTACTTCTGCACCAGCACCATGACTAAGCGCCATTGGTAAAAATCCGAGTGAAGCAACAAAGGCTGTCATTAATACGGGACGTAAACGATGCTTTGTTCCTTGCATTACCACTTGCAATAAATCATTAGGATAATCATTCTTCAATCGATTAAATTCTGCTATCAATACAATTCCGTTTAATACTGCCACTCCAAACAATGCAATAAAACCAACTCCTGCACTTATACTGAATGGCATTCCTCGAAGCGCTAAAAACAAAATGCCTCCAATAGCGGATAATGGAATTGCAGAATAAATTATTAGTCCGTGTTTAATTGAGTTGAATGCAAAGTAGAGAAAGATAAAAATCAAAAATAAAGATATTGGCACAGCTAGTTTTAATCGATCTTGCGCCGCTTGTAGATTTTCAAATGCGCCTCCGTAAGAAATGTAGTAACCAGTAGGCAAATTAATTTTTGAAGCTGCTTTCTGTAAGTCGATTACTACCGATTTTACATCACGACCATTTACATTAAATCCAACGATAATTCTTCGCTTTGCATCATCCCGTTGAATCTGATTTACACTTTGTTTGATGGATACATCCGCTAATAGATACAGTGGTACTTGTTTCCCGTTTGGAGTCGGAATAAGTAAGTTTCGTACATCTTCAATATTCTGTCGTTGTTCATTAGCAATTCGCACAACTAAATCAAAACGTTTTTCGTCTTCATATACTTGTCCGCAACTTTGTCCTGCAAATGAAATATTAACTACACGGTTAACATCGCCAATGTTTAAACCATACGCAGCAATAGCACTGCGGTTATAACTTACAATCAGTTGAGGTAATCCATCAATCGGCTCTACGTATAAATTTTCTGCTCCTTCAATTTTTGAAACTGTTTCACCTAGCATACGAGAATATTTTGATAGTGTATCTAAGTTCTCTCCAAATATTTTGCAAACTACATCTTGTTTAGCCCCCGTCATCAATTCATTGAAACGCATGGCAACAGGATATTGAAAGCTGTACTGGACGCCAGGAATGACATTCAGCGCATCACTCATTTTTTGCGAAAGATCTTCCCATGTATTGGCTGATGTCCATTGCGATTTATCTTTCAAGATAATCATCATATCACTCGCTTCCATTGGCATTGGATCAGTAGGAATTTCTCCACTTCCTGTTTTACCTATAACCTTTTCTATTTCAGGAAACTTTTCCATTAATACATGTGCTGATTGCATACAAGCTTCGCTCGAAGTACGGATATTGCTACCCGTTAGTACACGTGTTTCTACTGCAAAGTCGCCTTCAGGTAATTCAGGAATGAATTCACCACCAAGATTAGAGAATACAAAGAGCGAAATAATCAATAAAGCAAATGATGTAGCCAATGTCGTTTTTGGAAATTTTAAAATTCGATCAAGCAATCGTTGTTGTTTGGCAATTAAATAATCCATCATCTTATCCGACCAATTTTTTCCTTGATCAATTTTCTTGCTTAAGAAAACCGTGCTCATCATTGGGATGTATGTCAACGATAAAATGAAGGCACCAAGTAATGCAAATGCTACCGTTTGCGCCATTGGCATAAACATCTTTCCTTCTATTCCTTCTAAAGTAAAGATGGGTAGATAAACTATTAAAATAATAATCTGTCCAAATACAGCACTATTCATCATTTTACCCGCCGATTTACCCACCGCATCATCCATTTCCTTTTGCGTTACGCTATTAACTCCTGCAAAAGCGCTGTTGTGTATCAAACTATACATGACTGCTTCTACAATAATTACTGCACCATCTACAATCAATCCGAAGTCGAGTGCTCCTAAACTCATCAGATTACCGCTTACGCCAAAAATGTTCATCATGATAATGGCGAATAGCATCGATAATGGAATTACAGAAGCAACTAAAAATCCAGCTCGTACATTTCCAAGAAACAACACTAAAATAAAAATGACAATCAATGCACCCTCGAGTAAGTTTTTTGTAACGGTACCAATTGCACTATCGACCATTTTTGTTCGATCTAAAAAAGGTTCGAGGATAACACCTTTGGGAAGTGTTAATTTAATTTGCTCGATGCGTGCTTTAACATCTTTGATCACATTGCTACTATTTTCACCCTTCAACATCATTACAACCGCTCCTGCTACTTCACCCTCGTCATTGTAAGTAATAGCACCGTATCGCGTTGCTTGTCCAATACGAACCTCTGCAATATCTTTTAATAGTAGGGGAGTTCCATTCGGCAATGATTTAACTACAATCGATTTGATGTCGTCTATTTTCTGAATTAGACCTTCCGTACGAATAAATAAAACCGTTGAAGATTTTTCAATGTATCCACCACCAGCATTTTCGTTATTTTTTTCAAGCGCAGAAAAAACATCATCTACTGTAATGTTATGCGCATTTAAAGTAGAAGGATTAATAGCAATCTCGTATTGCTTTAATCTTCCTCCGAAGGAACTCACATCGGCTACACCTTTTACACCAAGTAATTGTCGACGAACAATCCAATCTTGAATAGTACGTAATTCAATGGCGGTATACTTTGATTCATATCCTTTGTCAGGGCGTAATACATATTGGTAAATTTCACCAAGGCCTGTTGTCACCGGAGCGAGTGTTGGAATACCTAATCCTTTCGGAATTTCTTCTTCTGCAATTTTTAATCGTTCGGTAACTTGTTGTCGTGCCCAGTAAATATCTACATCATCATTAAATACAATGGTAATGAGTGATAATCCAAAGCGAGAGAAACTTCTGATTTCTTTTAGTCCTGGAATATTACTGTTGGCTTGTTCAATTGGAAATGTAATCAGACGTTCAATATCGGGTGCACCTAAAGAAGGGGATACGGTGATAACCTGCACTTGATTATTAGTGATATCAGGTACGGCGTCTATTGGTAATTTAGTGAATTGGTAACAACCATAAATTGCAAGAGCAATGGTTAGAATACCAATGATAAGTTTGTTCTTGATGGAGAACGCAATAATTTTATTAAGCATAGTTTAATAACGCTTAGCGGATATAATTGTTAAATGAAATTGATAAAAGCAAAAAGTAAAATTATAGCTTTGGCGGTTGCCAGATTTTTCCAACGAAATTTTGCAAATAGAAATCAGGCTGAGCTTCTTTTATTAGGCTGGTTAAAAATAATGATGGCTGATAATGACTAGACATAATCGTTTGCACAAAAACGATAGCAGCATGGAAGGATGAGCAGTCTGTCGATTTAAAAGGGAAGTCATCATGTTTATGATTTTGTGTAGCATGACTTTGTTGATCGAAGTAATGTTCGGAAAAAAAATCTGCAAACGACTGTTGCTCGTTCTCGCTATTGTGTTCAAAGTAATGATGCACTAATGCTGGGAGCTTTGCTAGTTGATGCAGCTCAAAAACATTCGCAATAAACAAAGCGATAAAGGAAATGACCAGTACTTTTTTCAATCATTCAAAATTAGAGAATTCTATTCGAATAAGCGAGAGAAATTCAACTAAAGTCCTAAAACGCTACTGCTAATCGTGCATATAATCTACGTCCGTTGCCACCCATTTGAACAGCATCCCAAGGGCCTGCCGACTCATTATTGAATGCATAGTTTTTTGCAGTTGCTACAGCGCCTAAATCAGGGTGTACATTAAAAAGATTATCTACACCAATAATAAAACTTATCTTATCAGACATTTTATAAGTACCATTAATATCTGCCACCACTTTTCCTCCATAAACATATTTATCGGCAACGTACACAGAAGGGTCTGTATCAGTAGGTACTTGCGGCTTAATACCAAGGGCATCTTCACCAAAACCTAAAAGTGTAACTTCTCCAAAGTAGGTTAAGCGCATACCAAACACAAATTTCTTAAATCCATATTCAGCGTTGAAAGAGAATTTTGAAGAAGGAGCAGAAGCAAGAATAAATGATTGTTCACGGTCACTTAAAAATGTTTGCTGATGTTGCTCGGTGTCGTTTAATTTCGCAGGAACATTAATTTTATCAATCGACATTTTCTGAATGTTTCCTGATAATTGCAAACGCAATGAATTTTTCAATGTAACTTTTTTATACTCTAAAACTACATCAACACCGCTATTTGTTGTGTTTACAGCATTCGCAAAAAACTGTGCGTAATCTACATTATTAGTATCTAATACAGATAAAAATGTTGAGTCAAGTGTGTTATCTGCACCATCAAATTGTCCAGACAATACAACTCTATCTTTTACTTTTACCTGGTAAAAATCTACAGACACATTGAATTCACGAACCGGACTCCAAGTCATACCAATGTTAAAATTAGTAGACACTTCTTGTTTTAATTCTTCAATGCCAGCTGCTTTCGTTAATGCGCTATAGTTAGGAGCAATCTTTACTTCAGAAACTAAACCGCCTTGTACGTTTGTAAATGTTGAACTAAAATTTATTTGTTGTAGTGAAGGAGCTCGGAATCCTGTACTCACAGAAGAACGAATATTTAAATTGTTTCTAAGTTTATATCGAGTGCTTGCTTTGTAATTACTGGTAAAGCCAAAGTCGCTGTAGTTTTCTGCACGTACCGCAGCTGTAAGCAACCATTTTTTTGTGATATCTAATTCAGCATCTGCATAAAGTCCGATTGTATTGCGTGATGCATTTACTTCGTCTTTTGGTTGATATCCTGGGAAGCCTTGTGCACCTGAAGCTTTACTTGTATCATAATTACGGTAAGAAGCTTCTTCTCCTGCATAAAGAATATAATTTTCTAAACGATGTTCAGCACCAAAAGAAAATTGCAAACCTTGCATTATCTTATTAAATTTTCGAGACATATCGAAATTAGTAGTGTTTTGCAGGAATGAAAAACCACCATTATCAAAATTAGTTTGTGCAGTACCAAGAGAAGCATTAAATGTTTGATCGCCATAAAAATGAAAATCATTTCTGCCAATTGTATTGCTAAGATCCCAAAGCCAATTGTTTTTTGTTTCGCCACGCGCTCCAAATGCCCATGATAAATCTGAAATAGCAGTTTGGATAATTGGATTGTAATAAACTTCTCCATCAGGTGTTGAATGCATGAAGCCATCTACGAAAATTAAAACAATATCAGTAACTGTTGGAAATCGATTCGGTCTTGCTGAGAAATTACGTGAGTAAGCAAAAGCATCTGACTTTTTAAAGCTATATCCTCCGAAAGTATAAAGCGTTGTTTTATTATTTGTCAATGGCATTTCTCCATTAAAGAAAGTACCAATTGATGTAATAGACGCATCTCCATTTGCACGACGATACTTATTTATTGGTAATGCATTAGCGTTAGTAAACAAGTTGGCTGTATCTAAAACCTGACGAAAAGTTTTTTGTTGGTTTAATGCAGAAAGAGAGAAATTAAGATATCCTCCTTTTTTAGTAAGTTTAATTCCATAATTTGCATTTAATGAAAAAGCATTTCCATCTAATTTATTACCTGATTCATATTGTTTTAATTGAGATTTATTCGCTGGATTAAATTCTTTATCGGCATAAGTACCATAACCAACATCTCCTGTAAAATAGCCTGTTGTTTTTTTAGTTACAATATTTATTACACCTGCAATTGCATCAGATCCATATTGAGCAGATGCACCGTCACGAAGAATTTCAATTCTATCTATTGCAGAAATAGGTATTGCACTTAAATCGGTTCCTGAATTTCCTCTACCGCGAGTGCCATATACTGCAACAAAAGCAGTTTGATGTCGGCGCTTACCATTTACCAACACTAATGTTTGATCAGGACCTAATCCACGGAGTGTAGCAAGGTCAATATGGTCTGCGCCATCAGCGCCACTTTGTTTGTTAGCGTTAAGCGAGGGTGCGGCATAATTAAGCATGCTAGTTATATCAGCACGACCAGAGTTGGTCATTAAGCTGCTAACACTTATTACATCTACGGGTGCTGTTGTTTCAGTGCGTGATCTTCCTGCACTTCTTGTCCCTACTACCACCATTTCACCTAATTGTATATCAGATGATGCAAGTAAAATTGTTAAAGAACTATTATTGCTAACAGCAACTGTTTGTGAATTATATCCCATTAAAGAAACAATAATACTATCGGTTGATAATGCGCTAATTGTTGCATTCCCATTCATATCCGTTGAAGTGCCATTTGTAGTTCCTCTAACAACTATAGTTGCTCCTGGCAAAGTTGTTTTAAAGCTGTTTTCTTCCACATGCACTTTAATGATGCTTTGAGCCATTAATCCGTTTGATAAGAAAACTAAGAATAGCAAAGTAAATAAATTCTTCATAAATTGTATTTGCTATAAAAGTAGAAAAATAATGAAGAAAATTACTTGAAAATCAACTTTTAACGTATGTTCAATATGAATCATTCAGATGAAGACACAAACTATAAAAACGGAATAGTATTATAAGAAAGAAGTTCTATCAAATCAGTCCCCCCGAAGTCTAGTTAGCAAATTAGCAAACTAGCACATTAGCAAATTATCCAATTATACTTTCAATCAAACAAACACAATCCCCAACCTTCAAACGATCTCCTGGTAGTTTCGCAAATTTTATTTTGCCTGCTTTGTTAGCATGCATTCTACCAATTTTATCGCTTACTACAAAGGTGGCTAC
>CALQOD010000043.1 GCA_943332105.1 Chitinophaga pinensis
ACCTATGATTGCATTTTTATTAATTACTACTCTGTCCATAACAACAGCATTCATACCGACTAAAACATTCTCACCTATTTCAGCTCCATGTATGATTGCTCCATGACCGATATGAGCTCCTTTCCTCAAAATCACCTGTTGTCCTGGAAACATATGCAGCGTGCAATTCTCCTGAACATTACAGCCATCTTCAATAATTATTTCACCCCAGTCGCCACGAACAGCAGCACCAGGAGCAATATAAACATCCTTACCAATAATTACATTACCTGTAACTATCGCTAATGGATGTACGAAAGATGATTCATGCACTACAGGAACGTATCCGTTGAATTCGTAAATTGCCATAACTAGGTTTGAATCACTCCAACATTATAAGGTTTTTCAATAGGCGCACAATTGGCCATTTCTATTCCCATCGAAATCCACTTGCGAGTATCTAGAGGGTCAATAATCGCGTCTACCCACATGCGAGAAGCAGCATAGTAAGGCGATGTTTGCTCATTATATCGGTCCGTAATCGTTTTCAATAAAGTACTTTCTTCTTCTTCGGTTACTTCTTTGCCTTGCGCTTTCATAGTTGAAGTTTGAATTTGAAGCAATGTTTTAGCAGCAGACGCTCCGCTCATAACTGCCAATTGCGAATTAGGCCATGAAACAATCAAACGAGGGTCATAAGCTTTACCACACATTGCGTAATTGCCTGCTCCGTATGAATTACCTGCTATAATTGTAAATTTAGGAACCACTGAGTTCGACATTGCATTTACCATCTTAGCCCCATCTTTAATAATTCCACCATGCTCACTACGGGAACCCACCATAAATCCAGTCACATCCTGAATAAATACCAACGGGATTTTTCGTTGATTGCAATTCATTATAAAACGAGCTGCTTTATCAGCGCTATCGCTGTAAATCACTCCACCAAACTGCATCTCTCCTTTTTTACTCTTTACAACCTTTCGCTGATTGGCAACAATTCCTACAGCCCAGCCATCAATGCGCGCATAGCCGCATAAAATAGACTGACCATATTTCTGTTTAAACTCGTCAAATTCGCTATTATCAACTAAGCGAGCTATTACCTCCCTCATTTCATACTGCTTATCGCGCGTATCAGGAATTATCCCATAAATATCTTTTTCGTTTTTAGCAGGAGATATTGAATCCTTTCTATCAAATCCTGCATTCGGCAATTTACCCAACTTATCCATCACACGACGAATATAATCTAAGCAAGATTGGTCATCTGGAAACTTATTATCTGTAACACCTGATATTTCACACTGGGTTGTTGCACCACCTAAAGTTTCATTATCTACAACCTCTCCTATTGCAGATTTTACGAGGTAAGAGCCAGCTAAAAAAACGGATCCTGTTTTATCAACAATCATCGCTTCGTCACTCATGATTGGAAGGTAAGCACCTCCTGCTACACAAGAGCCCATGATGGCAGCAATCTGGATAATACCCATGCTGCTCATTACAGCATTATTTCTAAAAATCCTTCCAAAATGTTCTTTATCAGGAAAAATTTCATCTTGCATTGGAAGATACACGCCGGCACTGTCAACCAAATAAATTATTGGTAATCTGTTTTCAATTGATATTTCTTGTGCCCGAAGATTCTTCTTGGCAGTCATCGGAAACCAGGCACCTGCTTTCACAGTTGCATCATTAGCGACCACTATACATTGTCGACCTGAAACATAACCTATAACGACTACCACACCCGCAGAAGGACAACCACCTTGCTCAGCATACATACCATCTGCTGCGAATGCTCCAATTTCTATCTGAGGATGGTCTTTATCAAGCAAATAAAATATTCTTTCGCGAGCTAAGAGTTTTCCTTTTTCATGTTGCTTTGCCGCATTCTTCTTTCCTCCACCTTCGGCAACTTTAGCCAAGCGCTGTTTTAAATTACTTACTAATGTTTTATTAAAATCTTCGTTCTTATTGAATTCTATATTTTCAGCCATAGCATCACACATTGCAATTAACGCTCGCAAATATAAGTCTTAAACGAGTATGATAAAAACGAATTTATTCAATTAATTTACAACCTAAAAACGAACTATTCTAATTGTAATTCTACGGATGGATCCCAGAAACAAAGATAAAAATCCTGTATTTGATCAGCAATCACAAGAACACCTTCTTCCTTAAGAAGATTTTCCATTTCATTTGGCTCATGAAAATGATTTTTTCCAGACAATAGCCCTAGTCGATTGACTACTCGGTGAGCAGGTATAGGAGGTAAAACATCATGACATGCGTTCATTGCCCATCCCACCATACGAGCTGATTTTGCAGCACCTAGGTATTTTGCAATTGCACCATAAGAAGTAACGCGTCCTACAGGAATCAACCTTACAACAGCGTAAACATCTTCAAAAAATGAAAATTGATTTTTCATTTTGCGAAATTAAAATTACTATTGGAAAACGAACTAGATTTTTCATTTGAAAACTAAGATAGCAAAACTAGAATTACATGTTAAAAACCCTTCAAAAAAATTTAGCTCTTTCAACGAAATCATTGAATAAGCAGATTATATTTGCAACACTATAAATTTTATGAATATAAAAATTACATTACCTGATAATTCTGTGCGTGAGTATCCGAAAGGGACTAATGCAATGGATATCGCTAAATCAATTAGCGAAGGGTTAGCTAGAAATGTTTTAGCTGCAAAAATAAATGGAGAAGTTCGTGACTTATCTCGTGCTATTAGCGAAGATTCTTCTTTACAATTATTAACCTGGAATGACGCTGATGGAAAAAATACGATGTGGCATTCGTCAGCCCATCTGATGGCAGAAGCACTAGAGAGTTTTTATCCAGGAATTAAATTTTGGGTAGGTCCTGCTATACAGAATGGATTTTACTATGATGTGGACTTTTGTGGACAAGCTTTTTCTGCTGATGATTTAAAGAAAGTCGAAGATAAAATGGCTGAACTTGCCAAACAAAGTAATGTCTTCGAAAGAAAAGAAATTTCAAAAGCTGGTGCGGTAAGTTATTTTACAGAAAAAGATGACCAATACAAATTGGATTTGTTGAATGGTTTAGAAGATGGTACTATTTCACTTTATACGCAAGGGAATTTCACCGACTTATGTCGGGGGCCTCATATTCCTCATACAGGCTATATCAAGGCAATTAAACTAACTAATGTAGCAGGTGCTTATTGGAAGAATGACTCCAGCAATCCTCAGTTAACACGTATCTACGGAATTACATTCCCTAAGAAATCGGAGTTAGATGAGTACGTAACGATGTTGGAAGAAGCAAAAAAACGCGACCATCGTAAAATTGGGAAGGAAATGGGGATTTTTACATTTGATGATGATGTGGGCCCTGGTTTGCCACTTTGGTTGCCTAACGGTGGTGTATTGATTGAAGAATTAGAGAAGTTAGCAAAGAAAACAGAAAATAGTGCTGGTTATAGTCGTGTGCGTACTCCGCATTTAGCGAAGGAAAATATGTACAAAACTTCTGGCCACTTACCATATTACGAAGACAGTATGTTCCCTCCGATGGATTTAGACGGGGAGAAATATTATCTGAAGGCTATGAATTGTCCTCATCACCATAAAATCTTTAAAGAATTAAATCCTAGCTATCGCGATTTACCAATTCGTTTAGCTGAATACGGTACATGCTACCGTTATGAGCAAAGTGGAGAGTTATTTGGCTTGATGCGTGTTCGTTCATTGCAAATGAATGACGCACATATTTATTGTACAAAAGAGCAATTCTCAGACGAGTTCAACGCGGTGAATGAGATGTACATGAAATATTTCAGAATATTTGGTATTGAAAAATATGTGATGCGTTTCTCCACACATGATCCTGAGAAATTGGGTAAAAAATATGTAGACAATGCTGAATTGTGGAAGCAGACAGAAGATATGGTTCGTCAGGTATTAATTGACTCCAACATCCCATACATTGAAGTTCCTGATGAAGGAGCTTTCTACGGACCTAAAATAGACGTCCAGGTCTGGAGTGCAATTGGTAGAGAATTCACCTTAGCTACTAATCAAGTTGACTTTGCGGTTCCTGCCCGTTTTGGGTTAACATTCCGTAATGCTAACAATGAAATGGAGACACCAATCTGTATTCATAGAGCTCCATTAGGTACGCACGAACGCTTTATTGGATTCCTGATCGAGCATTATGCAGGTAATTTCCCTCTTTGGTTAGCACCTCAGCAGGTTTCTATCCTACCAATCTCAGAGAAATTCAACGGATATGCAAAAAAAGTTTTACAATTGCTAAGAAATTCCGATATTCGCGGGCTCGTTGATGACCGTGACGAAAAGATTGGAAAGAAAATCCGTGATGCAGAAATTAAGAAAGTGCCTTATATGCTGATTATCGGAGAGAAGGAAGAAGTAGAAGGATCCGTCTCCATTCGTCAGCATGGTCAAGGAGATCAAGGAAGCATGTTGGTGCAGGATTTAGTGAATCGAATTACTAAGGAAATCAACGATATGCTTAGTGCATAATTGAGAGTTAATTAATTTAAAATTTTACAGCTATAGCAACATCATTTAATCGTCCGTGGAACCGCGGACCGGTAAAAAAAGAAGCAGAACACCGCATCAACGATAAAATTCGTGCAACTAGTGTTCGCTTGGTTGGAGAAGGCGGCGAGCCGTCCGTAGTTTCAATTGAAGAAGCTCTAAAACTTGCAGAAGACAAAGGCTTAGACTTAGTTGAAATTGCGGCACAAGCAGATCCTCCTGTATGTAAGATTGTAGATTATCAAAAGTTCTTATACGAGCGGAAGAAGAAAGAAAAAGAAACGAAAGCAAAAGCTGCTAAGCAAGTTATGAAAGAAGTGCGATTTGGTCCTAATACCGATGAGCACGATTTTAACTTTAAAGTAAAACATGCTATGAAGTTCTTAGAGGAAGGTGCGAAAGTAAAGGCTTATGTTCATTTCAGAGGCAGAGCGATTGCATATAAAGAGAAAGGAGAAATCATTCTTTTGAAATTTGCTCAAGAACTGCAGGAATTCGGCAAAGTAGAGTTGATGCCTAAGTTAGAAGGGAACAGAATGTTTATACATATTGCTCCATTGCCTAATAAAAAATTAGTAAAGCCAACAAAGAGTAACGATATTGTAGAATAATTAAGAAAAACGAAGTCAATAAAAATAAAAACAAAATGCCTAAAATGAAATCCAACTCTAGTGCGAAAAAGCGTTTCAAGCTTACAGGCACTGGAAAGATCAAAAGAAAGCATGCTTTCAAGCGTCACATCTTGACGAAGAAAGACACAGACCGTAAGCGTCACTTAACTGCATCTGGACTTGTTCACGAGTCTGATGAGTTCCGTGTAAAGCGTATGTTGTGTGTAGCTTAATTGATCAACAAACAAAAACAAATTAATTTCTAACCCGGTAAATAGCTTCAAGACCCGAAAGGGCGCTATCGCCAAAAAACAAAAACATTATGCCACGTTCAGTCAATCATGTGGCCTCAAAGGCAAAACGTAAAAAGGTTTTAAAACTTGCCAAAGGTAATTGGGGTTCACGTAAAAATGTATGGACGGTTGCCAAAAACACCGTCGAAAAAGGTTTACAATACGCTTACCGCGATCGTAAAGCTAAAAAACGCAGCTTCCGTGCTCTATGGATTCAGCGTATCAATGCAGCAGCTCGCATGCATGGAATGTCTTACTCTCAATTTATGGGTGCTATCCATAAAGGCAATGTAGACATTAACCGTAAAGTCTTAGCTGACTTAGCGATGAATAATCCGGAGGCTTTCGAAGCCATATTAAATTCAGTAAAATAAAAAAACCGACTTCGTTAAAAATCCTCCTTTACGGGAGGATTTTTTTTTGAATTAAAAACCAAGAAAATGCAGAAACATACCTTTCAATTAACTTCTGAGTTCATTGAGCTTATTAAATTACTTAAACTTTTAGGCATTGCCGAGCATGGCAGCGAAGCCAAAATGATGGTCGATAATGAAGATATTAAACTAAACGGAACAATTGAAAGTCGTTATAGAGCCAAACTAAGGGCTGGCGACAAAATTCAAATTGGCGACGATATAGAAATTATTATCGAGTAGTTTTCACTCCTCCACTCACTCGTTGCAACGCTTCTTTTGCAGCTTTATAATCTTTTCGAACAGAAAGAGCCTGATTATAATCGGTGGCAGCAGCAGCAATATTGCCCAGCGATTCATAACATAACCCTCTATTAAAAGACGCTTCTGCATAATTCGGGTCAATGTTTAATGCATCCGTATAATGCTTGATGGCAACATCATAAATTTCTAGGTACTCGTAATGGACAAAGCCTAATGCGAAATGTGCTCTTAAGTCTTTAGGATTAATCTCTAAGCAACTGGTATAATCCTGAATTGCTTTATCGTAGTCACCTGCTATATCCTGATAAAACAAACCACGATCATAATAAATGTCTGCCACTTTCGGATTAGACCTTATTGCTGCATCATAGTATTGAATTGCCAGCTTATTGTTTTTTGCATGATAAATCATCGCAATCTGCAGATAAGAATTATAATCATTGGGATTTTGCTCAGTTGCTGTTTGAAAACTGGAAATAGCTTTGGTAGTATCACCCATATCGCGGTAGCACATACCTCTGAAAAAATAAGCAGGTGAACTATTGATATCAATTTTAATAACCTCATCAATTTGCGCTAATGCCTCTTTGTACTGCGTCGCATAAAAATAAAGTTCTGCAAGTTTTTGATGGGCATCTTTATTTTTAGGGTCCAGCGACAAACATTTTTCTAAAGCTGATTTCGACTTTGATACTTTACTTGCTGCAAAATGAGCATCAGCGAGCGTAAGGAAATAATCCGCTTTTGTTGTATCAATAGAAAGTGCTTTATCTAAATCCAACAATGCATTTCCGACATCCTTACGCTGTAAATGCAATTTAGCTCGTTGGTTATAAAATTCTGCATTTTTAGGGTCCTCTCCAATCTTTAAACTTACAGCCGCAATCAATTTCCCCAAAGCGGTTGTATCTTTTACAGTGTTTGCCTTTTGATTTCCGTTTTTAGAAGATCCTCCACAAGCGGAAACAAGAATCACTAATGCGATTACTACTAATTGTGAAAGATATTTTGTTCGTTTGAGTGACATAATTTTTCTGATTTACAAATCTAATTGAAATCGACAATTAAGAAAATAAAAAAAGGGTAAAACATTTGCCTTACCCTTTCCAACCAATAATAATTTTTTATTTTACAGCTAATGCCTCACGAATTTTATTTTCAATTTCGTCGCATAACTCAGGATTATCATGTAGTAATTGCTTAACTGCATCACGTCCCTGACCTAATTTAGTATCTCCGTAACTGAACCAAGATCCAGCTTTCTTAATAATATTCATTTCAACACCAATATCCACAATTTCTCCCATTTTAGAGATTCCTTCTCCGTACATAATATCAAACTCTGCTAAACGGAATGGAGGTGCTACTTTGTTCTTTACAACTTTCACTTTCGTTCTGTTTCCAGATACTTGATCTCCATCTTTAATCTGACCAATACGACGAATATCTAAACGTACAGAAGCATAAAACTTCAATGCGTTACCACCAGTTGTTGTTTCAGGATTACCGAACATTACACCGATTTTTTCTCTCAACTGATTGATAAAAACGCAGCAGCAACCTGTGCGGCTAATTGTACCTGTTAACTTTCTTAATGCTTGCGACATCAAACGAGCTTGTAAGCCCATTTTACTTTCGCCCATTTCACCTTCGATTTCACTCTTAGGAGTTAACGCAGCTACTGAGTCGATAACAATAATATCAATTGCACCTGAACGGATTAAGTTCTCAGTAATCTCTAATGCCTGCTCACCATTATCTGGTTGAGAGATTAATAAATTCTCGATATCCACTCCTAATTTCTGAGCATAAAAACGATCGAATGCATGTTCAGCATCAATAAATGCTGCGATGCCGCCTGCCTTTTGCACATTTGCAATTGCATGTATTGCCAATGTTGTTTTACCTGATGATTCCGGACCGTAGATTTCAATCACACGACCTTTTGGATATCCTCCAATTCCTAATGCTACGTCTAACGCGATTGATCCTGTCGGAATAGCTTCAATAGCTTCCACTGCATTATCACCCATACGCATGATAGTTCCTTTTCCGTACGCTTTTTCAATCTTATCAATTGCAAGCTGTAATACCTTTAACTTTTCTTTTGCCTCTGATGCTTCATTTGCCATATTTTAAATGTTTTTAAAGTTTAATAAATTTTTTGAAATTACAATCTAACAAAGGAAAGTAAAGTTTTTTTAAAATAAAACAAGGGAAGCTCATTATAATGTCAATAAGGGTCATTTGTTAATAAAAAACGAAAGCCCCCAAATTGGAGGCTTTCTTTATCTTAATTGGAACTAATCCTAATTATTTACTAGCATTTTTCTTTGCCTTATCGAAGCGAGTGCGATATTTATCAACGCGACCAGCAGTATCGATAAGCTTCATCTTACCTGTATAATAGGGATGTGACATGTGAGAAATCTCTAATTTAATTAGAGGGTACTCGATACCATCTTCCATTGTAATAGTATCTTTTGTTTCGATACATGACTTGCTAATAAAAGCATAATCACACGAAATGTCCTTAAATACAACTGGACGGTAGTTTGATGGATGAATATCTTTTTTCATAATCTTATTCTTCAAAGTGGGTTGCAAAGATAATTATAAAACTGAATTGAACAAAAGGTTGATTTAAAATTATTTCAATTTCTAGCGAATTACTTCTTACAAGCAATATTTACTGAAAATCAGTAGTTTATTTCTACTATTATTGCTTTTCATACGCTCCAAAATCGGGAGCAGCGCCTTGAATCCTTTGATTCCCGTCAATATCGAGTGGAATTCCTACAGCAAATGAAGCATCTCCTTTATCAATACAAAAAGAATTCGAATTGAGGCGGTAATCACCATCATTTACATTAACAAAATTCGGAGTAGTGTTCTTATAAATTGATGTGAAATGCAATGGGTCAATTACAGGAGTATGATAATCGACTTTTATCAAGCAATTACTGAACTGATAATTGGCTTGTGCCCCCGTTTTCATATCAAGCTCAATTTCATTATCGTTATCGCCATAAATAATTGAGTTTTTAAAATCGGCCTTTATTAAGTCAATAGGAATTATTGAAGTCGCATCTTGCGTGTAGTTATTGATATACAAATTCGGAGTACTTCGTTGACCGCCATTCCAAAAATTAGCTAATGTACAATGGGTAAAATCATAGCTGCCTCCCATTGTTAATGCTGCGTTATACTGACCACAATTAACAATTAAAGAGTTAGTTGCATTGATAGTCCAGTTACGAGCTAAAATCCCTAACCCCGACATGTTTTTGATAACCGTATTTGTCACATTCAAGGTTCTATTTGGCATTACAGGATCAAACAATGTTTCAGTCTGTAATCCAATAAAACCATTTTTAATGACTGTATAATTGATTTCATTCACTGCTCCATCATTTATCCATATCCTATCCCACTGCCCTGCCTGCTCTTTATAAGCCTGCTCTCTTCGAAGTCCTTGAAATACCACAGGATTATCCTTCGTGCCATTAACAAGTAGCTTCCCACCTTTATAAACCCATAGTCCGGCGTTATTGCTAAAATGTATTTGTGCTCCCTCGCTGATTTGTAAAGTTTTTGAAGAATCAACCACTGCAAAGCCGCCATAAACAACATAGGGTTTTGAATTATTCCAAATTAATGAAGTATCAGGTATTTCATAATATTTAATCTGACCAATTGTTTTTCCTTGCCCGTCTATAATATTCAACACCTGGTCTGCAACAAAAAAAATAGCATTTTGTCCCCATGCTACTAAATCAACATCTTGCGCACGACCATTGGTTTCAAAAAGAATAGCATCTTGCACAACATAAGGTAACAACTGCTGATTAGGATCAACGGTTACTTCCACAAAAATCCAAAGACTATCACCAGCTCGTAATTCAATATTATCGAAACTACGACCAGGTAAACCGTTTACATTCATGCGGAAATAAGATGCATTACCACTCGCCAAGCGAATATTAGAAATATTAATAGGCTGATCGTAGTCGTTATAGATACGAAGGTTTTTAGTAACTGAGCCAATTGTAGCAAATACCGTATCGTACATGATCGTATCTGTTGAAAATCGTAATTGTACATCGCCAGAGGTCAATAGTTCATCCTTACGACAAGAGGTTGTAAACAACGACCATGTCAGCAAGGTAATCAGCACTAAATATTTTCCGTATGTTTTCATCTACAAAGAGGCGATATGACTATTCGCAATCACAAATTTAAATTAATTCACTTACAACGTCAAAAGCCACTGCATCGTATCTACTCCATCAGCATAATCTAATATATCGGGTTGTTGAGCAGATCCGAAAGGCAATCCATTTGCACCAACGCGACATTGAATGAGTTCTTTATCCCCGTCTAATTTCTTTTCAAGGTCTTCTACAGATGAATAATACTCATAATGTAATACAGAAACTGGAGTAGGATATGCCTCATTCTCTCTAACGATTAAAAAGTTATTGGTTAGAAACGGAATACCATCCAACAGGAACAAGGCACGGTGATAATCGTAATTGTTCATGTATTTATTATGCGCCATCAAATTTGAGTAGGACTCAATAGCTTCAAAAAAGGGAATGAATGAATATCCTTCGGGAACATAAACCTTTGATACATTTCTACAACCTAATCCGAAGTAATCAAAAATATCATTGCCTAAATTCTTTAATTCCTCATCTGATTCTTTCCCATTAAGTACTGCCACTGAGTTTCTGTTCTTTCGAATTAAGGATGGGTACTTTCCAAAATAGTAATCAAAGTAGCGAGCGGTGTTGTTACTTCCTGTTGCAATAACAGCGTCCATTCCCGACAACTGTGTTACATATTCGACCATATTTTGAAATTCTGGATACATTTCAAATAATATAGAAGTTAACGCAGGAATTAAAATCGAATCATCTGAAGATAGTCGAACCTTGGCTTTATGCCCTGAAACGAGGACGCAAAGCAGATCGTGAAAGCCAACAGCAGGAATATTTCCAGCCATCACAATACCAATTGCTTTTGGATTTACCACCTCACTCTTCAACCCAAAATTCGCTTCAAATAATTTATTTAAATTATTTATTTTAAGTATATTACAGATTTCATTTAAAGCATTTATCGAATTACTATTTACAAACCAGGCATTCTTGTTTCGGGCCTGAACTAGCGCTTCGGAAAGTGGGCTTTCGTGATTATCAGGAAGGTCATCAATCAATACTTGAATGGCACTACCCCAATTTGACAATGCCGATATCCTTTGTTGAACTATCATTTTATTTTTGAATAAGGTAAATGGAAATCGTTGGATTATTATGTACTTTTGCCTTGAATTAAAAGTCAAAATTACGATTTAAACTATTACACTATGGCAATTAAAATAACTGACGAATGTATTAACTGCGGGGCTTGTGAGCCTGAATGTCCCAACAATGCTATCTACGAAGGTGGTGCAGAATGGAGATTTTCAGATGGGACTTCTGTTAAAGGGATGTTTGCTAAAATGGACGGAAATGAAATCGATGCAAATTCTCCTCAGGATCCAAAGATGATGGATACGTATTACATTGTTACTGATAAATGTACTGAGTGCGTTGGTTTCCATGATGAACCACAATGTGCTTCTGTTTGTCCTGTAGATTGTTGCGTTGACGACCCTGACTTCCGTGAATCACAGGATGCATTAATTACGAAGAAAGAAAAGATGCATGCATAATGATGCTTAAATTATAATTAAAACGGTCGCTTTTAGTGGCCGTTTTTTTTTACAATTACCTGTTAAAGAAAAGTTACAATAAAACGTTAATGAAAGTAGTTTCAAAGTAGATTTACCCTAATCAATTCATGAAGAAAAAACTGCTTCTTACAACTACAACCCTGCTCCTGTCGATAACTACATTTTGTCAGACAGCAGATACCACATTGTTAAAACCCGCTTTATCGAGGTTGGCAATCATGGGCGATAGTATCATCAAAGGAAGCAATGATACAGCTCGTTTAGAAAGCAATCAATCATTTTCACTTTTGCTAGATAGCATTTTAAATCTAAAATCGAGTGAGTATTTAAGCTTCCACGAAGTAAAAGCCCTTTCTATCTTAAAATCGCCTGATAATGCTTTTGTAATTTACAATTGGATGTGTCAGACGTATTTCCCCTATCCGCAATACAAATATTTCGGATACCTGAGAACCTTATCGAAAAATGGAAGCTCCATCAAGCTTTATAAATTAACTGAACAAACCTACGAGAATAATCAAGAAAGAGAATCCGGAAAATTTGGTTCTGATAACTGGACAGGCTGCGTTTACTATAAAATCTTACTGAGTAAGTATAAAAACAAAACTACTTATGTACTTTTAGGATGGGCGCCTCATAATCAGCTATCCACTCGTAAGCTTATAGAATCGTTAACTATCAGCAACAAAAGCTTACAATTTGGGGTTCCTATTTTCAATACTGGAGCTCGACCACGACCACGACTTATTTTCGAGTACAGTTATAAAGCTACGATGACGCTTAACTTCAATAGCGACAAAAAAATGATTGTCTTTGATAACCTCAGTAGCTCAGACCCAAGGCCAGAAATGAAAACGGTTTATAGTACTTATGGTCCCGATATGAGTTACAACGGATTGAAGTTCGAAAAAGGATTTTGGGTATTGTATAAAGACATTGATATCCGTTTAGACAAAGACGTGAAAGGAAAAGAGGGCGAGATTAAAAAACTTAGAATTACCAAGCAAGCAGATTAAAATGAAGCAACATAATTTCGGTGCAGGTCCTGGAATATTACCGCAGCAAGTAATTGAAGAATCAGCAAAAGCAATTTTGAACTTTAACAATTCAGGACTTTCTATTCTTGAAATTTCCCATCGCAGCAAAGGCTATGATGCGGTAATGGAAGAAGCTAGAAGTCTTGTTCGTGAGTTGCTAAATGTTCCTCAAACACACGAAGTGTTATTTCTTCATGGAGGCGCAAGTACTCAATTTGCAATGGCACCAATGAATCTGCTCAAACAAAAGGCAGGTTATATTGAATCTGGTGTATGGGCGCAAAAAGCTATTCACGAAGCTAAGATGATTGGACAAGTAGAAATTGTTGCATCCTCTTCGGATAAAAACTTTTCGTATGTGCCTAAAGATTTCGAAATTCCATCCGACATTGACTATCTACACATCACCTCCAACAATACGATTTACGGAACACAAATGAAGTCGTTTCCTAAAACTGAAATGCCGTTAGTATGTGATATGTCAAGTGATATTTTTAGTCGACCAATTGATGTTTCTCAATTCGGATTAATCTACGCTGGAGCACAAAAAAACATGGGACCTGCGGGCGCCACCTTAGTTATTGTTCAGAAAGATTTATTAGGCAACACTGGAAGGAAAATTAATTCCATGTTGGATTATAATGTGCATATCAAAGCAGAATCGATCTACAACACCCCTCCTACTTTCCCTATTTATGTTTGCATGCTTACCTTGAGATGGTTGAAAAAAATGGGTGGCGTAGCTGCTATCGAAAACAAGAATAAGGTAAAGTCAACACTGTTTTACGAAGCATTAGATCGTAATCCGCTTTTTATAGGCAATGTTGTTAAAGAAGATCGAAGTCTGATGAATGCCTGTTTTAATTTAAAAGATTCCGTAATGGAAAGTCGATTTCTACAAGCCTGCGAAGACAACGGAATAGTCGGCATTAAAGGCCATCGATTATCAGGAGGATTCAGAGCAAGTTTGTATAATGCTTTACCAATTGAAAGTATTCACAAGCTGATTGAAGTGATGAATAATTTCAGGTAAATTGAAAGAGTGATTCGCTCGTAAATTGGAGGAATAAGTTAATTTTGTAGCATAAATATGGAAAATTAATCAGCATGGCTATATTAAAACCATTCCGCGGTGTTAGACCAACCAAAGAAATTGTAAAGAGAGTAATCTGTCGTCCATATGATGTTTTAGACGAGAAAGAAGCTAGAATTGAAGCTAACGGTGACCCCTATTCGTTTTATCGTGTGATTAAACCTGAGATGGATTTTCCAGACGACTTTGATCATTACTCGCCTGAGATTTACAAGAAAGGAAAAGCTAATTACGAGCAGATGAAAGCAGAGGGTGTTTTCTTTCAGGATGAAAAAGAGTGTTTATACATCTACGCTCAAACGATGAATGGTCGCACGCAATACGGAATTGTTGGATGTGCTGCTGTAGAAGATTACTTCAATGATATTATCAAAAAACACGAGTTAACAAGACCAGATAAAGAAGAAGACCGTAAGAACCATGTGCGTGTTGGTAACATGAATGCAGAGCCAGTGTTCTTTGCCTATCCGCAAGTGTTGGCACTTGATATAATTGTGAATGAAATTATCAAGCAGGAACCTGCCTATAATCTTATTACTGATGATGGAATTGGACATGCATTCTGGGTAGTGAGTGATGATGCAACAATCAATTCGATTGTTAAGCACTTTGAACAAATTCCTTTTACGTATGTTGCTGATGGACATCATCGCACAGCTGCGGCAGCGTTAGTAGGCAATGAATTAAAAGCTGCGAATCCTAATCATACAGGAAAAGAAGAATACAATTATTTCTTAGCGGTTCATTTTCCAGATAATCAGTTACAGATAATGGACTACAATCGTGTAGTGAAAGATTTGAATGGACTATCTGACGAAGAGTTTTTGAATAAACTTGCTGAGAACTTTGATATTACAGCAGTTGGTACAACAGAACATCGCCCTGATGAATTACATAATTTCGGAATGTATTTTAATGGTGAGTGGTATACATTAAATGCAAAGGCAGGTACATACAACAATCAAGATCCAATTGGTGTTTTAGATGTTACTATTTTAAGCGAGAGTGTGTTAGCTCCAATTTTAAATATTACTGACTTACGTAAAGACAAACGCATTGAGTTTGTTGGTGGATTAAGAGGATTAGGTGAATTAAAACGCAGAGTAGATAATGGCGATATGAAAGTAGCTTTTGCTTTATATCCTGTTACTATGAAGCAGTTAATTGACATTGCAGATAACGGACTCATAATGCCTCCAAAAGTAACATGGTTTGAGCCAAAACTTAGAAGTGGTTTAGTGATTCATGAGTTGTCGTAGATTTTTTATTTGTTGAACAATCAATTTTATAACATTGATCAATTCATCTAACAAAAACAAAGAGCATATTTCATTTATTGAAGAGGAGTCTTTATTAGAAGGCTTTCACATTGTATTTACTACTCATAATTCGCGAACATCTGCGAGGATGAAGAAATACAATATTCGTAAAGGCCCTGCACTCCGCTTAGGTCTTGAAGAAGAAATTGCACTAACTCGTATTTTCGGAAAAATCATTCAAGAAAGTGGCTTCAAATGTATCGCTTATAACATCTGTGTTGATCATGTGCATCTCATATTGGTATGTAGTCCGGAAAAGTTGACTGCTCAGGTTCAAAAGATAAAGTCGGTGAGCAGCAAAGAATTTCATCGGTTGAATATCCCAATGGGTCATGACCCATTGAAGCATACGGGGCACCTCTGGTCCCAAAAGTTTTACCGTGCAACCTTAGATGTATGGGAGTTGAATACTGTTACGAAACGACCCGGTTTTATCTACCGCGATAGTTATTTACAGAACGCCATTAATTATATTCGAACCAATAGATATAAGCATGAATTGACCATCAGTAAAGAACTCGAATTTGTAATTCAAGAATTTGTGATTGATGAAGAAACTGCATTTACAGCTGAACTAGAGAAAGCTATAAGACTATAAAGAAATCTATCTGTATTTAATTGTTGTAACTTTAACCTGAAAAATATTCTGTTTTATATTATACATTACAATGAAACCAAAAATTCTTTTACTACACGGATTTCTGGGTTCTATAAAACAGATGGAGCCGTTGGAAGAATGCTTGAAGGATCACTTTCAAGTTTACTCCTACGACCTACCTGGGCATCATGGAAAATCATTTCCTGAAGAGAAATTTACATTTACAACTTTACAACAACATTTATACGAATACATCAAAGAGTTTCAACTTAATGGTTGTTTTGTTTTCGGCTATGAATTAGGTGGCTACTTAGCACTTATGCTCGAAGTAAAAAGAAGCGGAACGTTTGATGGGATTTTTACTTGGGCAACAGACTACGATTGGAGTCATCAGAAAGTACAAACCTATAAACAACTATTATCGGCTGATAAAATTGAAAAGCATGATACTTTATTTGCTGATAAACTCAATCTTCTTCACTTCCCTTCCGACTGGAAAGAAATATGCAAAGAAACACTTCAGCTAATTGAATACACAAGCAAGCATACATTATCAGAAAATGACATTGATAATATTTTGTGCAAAGTTTGTGTAGCAATTGGTGACCAAGACGAAATTGTTTCCATTGAAGAAAGTGCAGCGTTCTACCGCCAATTACCAAGTGGATCCTTACTGGTACTTCCTAATACGAAACATGCAATCGAAGAATTAAATCTTGAATTACTAAAAAGTGAAATCATTCGCTTAACGCAATCGTTATGAGCATTAATCTCCTCAATTTTCAGAAAATAAAATCGATTGCCAATAGCTACCATGCACAACTTGTTGCTGTATCGAAAACAAAGCCGCTGGATGATATTTTAGCATTACATCAAGAAGGACAAATCGTTTTCGGAGAAAATTATGTCCAGGAATTAGCCGATAAATTTAAAGAAGCACCTTCTACTATCGATTGGCATTTTATCGGACATTTACAAACGAACAAAGTAAAATTCATTCAACCGATTGCCAAATTGATTCATGGAATTGACAGTGAGAAATTACTGATTGAGATCAACAAGCAAGCAGCAAAAAACAATTCTGTTTCTAATTTGCTTTTACAAATTCATATTGCTCAGGAAGAAAGTAAATTCGGACTAGATGAAAATGAGTTAACTACTATTCTTGAAAATTATTCCAACGGAAAATATTCGAATATTCGAATAAAAGGATTTATGGGCATGGCGAGTTTTACGGAAGATAAATTGCAAATCAAAAAAGAATTTACTGAGCTAAAACAAATTTTCGATCGAAATAAATCAACTGAAGAATTTGATACGCTTTCCATGGGAATGTCGTCGGATTATCAAATTGCATTAGACTGCGGAAGTACGATGATTCGAATTGGAAGTGCGTTTTTTGGCGAGCGCCATTACAAACCAATTAATGGTTAGGTATTTTGCATTTCTCAATTGAGATTCGTTTTCCTCTTCTGGATTCACCACCACATTTACCCTTGCTTTTTATTGAAAGTCCGAGATAAAAATCGGCGCCATAACTATCAGTGAATCCAAACAAAGTACTTAACATATCTGAACCAATAGTTAAAATTCCATAACGGATTCCTAAACCCACTCGAGGTTTAAATTGCTCATAAAATGAAATTGGTATCGCCACCTCAAATCTCTTTCGTTCATACCTAGGCGTTAGCGCTATTTGATTCATTCTTCTCAATGCTATTTTACCTAATACAATGCGTTGCACAGCGGAAAAATTAATAAAAAAGTGATTATCCAATGCCCAATCAAATTGAATACTTACTGCAGCGGGCGTTGCAATTTTAAAACTTCTTAAAAAACGTGTATTAGATGACGAACCGCTAAACTGAGTGCTAAACATACTATCAACTTGGCTGACATCAATAAATTTAGCTGTATCAATATAAAACCAATCCGTAGAAAGGTTATCAAATTTATAAGTACTTGCTTCGCGATTAAAAGTAAGATATCCTGCATCTATTAATGAAACTCCTAATTTATAATCGTAAGGTTTTTCATCATTATTAGCACAGGGCCTATAAAAACTATTGTTACGGTTTCTGATGTATTGAGCCCCGACATTTATCCCCCAACCCTTTCCTCTTCGAGACAAAATACTGGACAATTTCTTTTCATTGTTTTCAGGAAGAGAATGTCCGTAGTCCATATTAATATTCTGCACTATCAACAATGAGTCGGCAGATGAATTATAGGTAACAGCATTCAAATTAACATATGCACCTTCAAAACCACGGTTGTTCTTACCTGTTATTCCAAAGCTCAAATAATTTGTGCCATCATCAATAACTAAAGCACCTACAGTAATTGCTATTTCCTGCCAAGCAATCATTCCCATTTTAACATTTCCACCTTCAAAGAAAGCTCCTTGCAATGGATCATATTCAAAACCTTCCTTTGCAAACTTTGCAAGATGCCAAGGAAGATCCACCACACTAAAACCCGCACGCAATGAATTCGAAAATGCTATTCCGTATTTTTTTTTAGAATATAAAAAGGCAGGGGCTTTAAAAAAGGTAGAGCCATATGACCATTTATTTGGCGTCGTATATCTATCAGTTGTAGGATCATCATTTGAATTACTTAATGGCATAGCGCCCCTACCCTTTTTTAAATAGATATAGTTATTAGCGGCATTAGCATCAAACGAAAATAATTGAAGTTCCCAATTAAATGGCGCTCCAACAACAGCAGCAGGGTTCATTGTTAAACCCATTTGTCCGGCATAATTACTATTAGCAATACCCAATAATTCCTGAGCATTAGAAGCAGAAAAACAAAATAAAAACATGACTAAAACAAATCGTTGAATTGCTTTAGAAAAAAAAGACATATTTTTTATTTCAATGCTATAAATCATTAGAAACTATCCCTTCTAAAAAAAGAGAATATTTTTTAAACGAATTTACGAGCTAAAATGTTTCGGAAATCATACAAACATTTTACCTGGATTTAGAATATTATTTGGATCAAAAAGCTGTTTAATACCCTTTTGTAGTTCAATCTGCGCCGAATTAAATGCAATATCCATGTAACCCTTTTGAACATAACCGATTCCATGCTCCCCACTGATTGTTCCTTTGAGCTCTACGCAAAGTTTAAAGATCTCACGGATACCAAGTGGGACTTTATTATGCCAAGCTTCATCACTCATTTCATCTTTCAGAATATTAACATGTAAATTACCATCGCCTGCATGGCCATAGCAAACCGAACGAAATCCATATTTTTTACCAATAGCTTTTACACCTGCTAAAAGCTTTGGCAATTCTGCTCTAGGCACTACGGTATCTTCTTCTTTATAAACTGAATGCGACTTTACCGCTTCACCAGCGGCTCTTCGCATCTTCCATAGTTCATTCTTTTGAGCAGTTGTATCAGCAAACAACACTTCATCACATTCAAATTGATACATAAGCTCAGTTATTTGCTCACATTCTTTGAATAAAACTTCTACATCATTTCCATCAACCTCAATTAACAAATGTGCTTTATGTTCATCCTTCACAGGAATTTTCACATCCACAAATTGCATGACATAATCAATTGCATCGCGCTCCATAAATTCCATCGCCGAAGGATTAAATCCAGCTCTAAAAACAGCGCTCACTGCTTCACATGCCTTCTCCGTAGAAAAGAAAGGAACAAGCATCAATAAGTTTTGTGTTGGTAAAGGAATTAAACGAAAAACAATTTTAGTAACTACTCCTAAAGTTCCTTCACTGCCAATCATTAATTGGGTTAAATTATAACCAGTAGAATTTTTAAGAACATTAGCACCTGTCCATATAATTTCACCGTTTGGTAACACAACTTCACAGTTCAAAATATAATCTTTAGTAGTACCGTACTTAACAGCTCTCGGACCACCTGCATTTTCGGCTAAATTACCTCCTAAAAAACAACTGCCTCTTGAAGCAGGATCTGGAGGATAAAACAATCCTTTCGCTTCAACTGCATCTCTAAAAACTTGATTAATTACACCAGGCTCAACAGTAGCCTGTAAATTTCTTTCATCAAGTTCAAGTATTTTATTGAACTTTTCCATCGATAAAAGAATTCCTCCATGTACTGGCAAAGCACCTCCACTCAAACCGGTTCCTGCTCCTCGAGGGGTAACGGGAATTTGCTCAGCATTTGCGATACGCATAATTTTCGCAATTTGATCAACTGTAGTTGGCTTAACAACAACAGCAGGCAAAAACTTTAAATCTTCTGTTTCATCGTGAGAATAATTGTGTAGCTGTTCAGCATCCGTAAAAACATTTTCGGTTCCGCAAATTTCGGTGATCGATTGTAATATTTCAGAAGTTATACTTGCGTACATTTCGTTTGATTTGATAACAAAATTAAATTTAAAAAAGTTAATTTTTAATAAATGAGAAACTATTAATCAACCGACTTATTAAGCAAAAAGCAGTAAGTTTGCGCAGATGGCTACCAAGAAGAAATTTTACGTTGTTTGGGAAGGCAGAACACCAGGAGTATATAGTAGTTGGGATACCTGCAAAAAGAATATTGATGGATTTGCTGCTGCAAAGTACAAATCTTTTACAAGCAGATCTGAAGCAGATTCTGCCTTTAAAAATCATTACTCAAACCATATTTCTACCTTTTCTAAAAGCACTAAAAAGGCCTTAAAAATCTCTCATCCACCTTCGCACAATCCTATTCGCGATAGTATCTCTGTTGATGCAGCCTGTAGCGGCAATCCAGGTAAAATGGAATACCAAGGCGTTGATACCACTACTAAAACACAATTGTTTTTAATGGGACCCTATACACAAGGAACGAATAACATAGGTGAGTTTTTAGCTATTGTACATGCCCTAGCCTATTTAAAAAAATGTGAATTACCTAATAAGATTATTTACAGTGATAGTCAGATTGCGATTGGCTGGGTAAAAAAGAAAAAGTGCGGAACCAAATTAGCCGAATCATCAAAAAATACAATTTTATTTGAATTGATAGATCGAGCTGAAGGGTGGTTAAAAAATAATAGTTATAGTAATGCTATTCTAAAGTGGGAAACAAAAGTATGGGGAGAAAACCCAGCGGATTTTGGACGAAAATAAAATACCTTTTACAAATCGAATAAAATTATATTTAGCCTTCGTAAATTTGTGTTTGTTAATAATTAATTGCCCGCTTCAGACATTTTCCCTCCTAAAAAGCTTTGGTTGATTTTACATATTGTTTATAAAACCAATATAAAAATTGGTGTTGAATAGTTAATTTTGTCCAAATCTGATATACTATGAAATACGCTCCAAAATTACCTGCTGTTTTAGTTTTAGCTGACGGAACTGTTTTCAAAGGCATGGCAGCTGGTGCTGTTGGTGTAGCAACCGGGGAACTTTGTTTTAATACTGGCATGACAGGTTACCAAGAGATTTTTACCGACCCTTCGTATACGGGACAATTAATGGTAATGGCCAGTGTACATATTGGTAATTACGGAATAAAAAATAGCGAGTCGGAATCAGACGGGATTAAAATTGCAGGATTAATTTGTAGAAACTTAAGTCAAATAGCCTCTAGAAAAGAGGCTGATTTGTCGGTACAAGCTTTTTTAGCAAACAAAAATTTAGTGGTTATAACGGATGTGGACACCCGTGCAATCGTTAAGCACATACGCGAGAAGGGTGCTATGAATGCAATTATAAGCACTTCCAATCAAAACATTGATGAGTTAAACCAGATGTTAAAAGATGTCCCACCTATGGAAGGACTGGAACTATCTTCTAAAGTTTCTACGCAGGAAATTGTTGACTACAATACAGGTGGTGAATACAAAGTAGCTTTACTTGATGCTGGGGTTAAATTGAATATCGTTCGATTATTAGCTAAAAGAGGTTGTCATG
>CALQOD010000044.1 GCA_943332105.1 Chitinophaga pinensis
ACGAAAAATTGGTTCTAGAAAAATCTGTTTTAATAATTTTAAAAGCATCATCGTATTGTCGTTTGGTAACTAAATTAACGGCCTACTTGATGTGTAAGACCTCTCTAAATCTCTCCAAAGGAGAGCCTTTTAATCATTTTAATTTGAAGAATAAACTCCTCTACTCTGGAGAGGTTGGGAGAGGTATAAAACAAATGACTTATAAAAAATCAAGATTCGCCATTTCCCCATCATAAATCTAAGTTTGAAAGCTCTCTCCAATTTAAAATATCGGTTCCTTTGCTTCTTTTCTGATTTTCTTTGCCAGCGTATAATACTAATCCCTTTTTAAAACCGGTCATTGATTTCCAATATTCAATGTTTTTAAGATATTCATCATGAATGGTTTTTCCTGACTTTATCTCAATTGGGAATAACGTATTCCCATTATCTACAATCACATCAATCTCTCTCCCTGTTTTATCTCTCCAAAAGGATAAGTTAACAGGTTTTCCTGCATTGGTTCTGTTTTTTAACAATTCTGTTATAACCATTCCTTCGAAGATAGCTCCTCGTAGGGGATGGTTTTTTATATGCGCAGCATTGCGAATTCCAAGTAATGAGCAAACTATAGACGTATCGTAGAAATATAACTTCGGACGCTTTACAATTGTTTTATTAAAGTTATTGTGATGAGGCTTTAATAGGTAAATAATGAAGCTGCTTTCTAAAACGCCAATCCAAGATTGTATCGTTTTCATATCGACGCCAGTTTCTATGGAGAGCGAGCTATAGTTCAATTCCTGACCATTTCTGCCTGCAAGTAGTTTCATGAACCTTCCAAACACGATTAGGTCGGTGATGTTTTTTATCTGTCGCACATCTCTTTCTATGTAGGTGCTGATATAATTAGGACACCAATCGCTAAATGGTATTTTCTGATCATATACCGGAGGGTAAAACCCTTTGAGCATTAAAGCATCATCGCCTGCAGCAAGCAGTTTGCTCTTGTTTAATTCGCTAATTGAAAATGGAAGTAATTGTAAGTAGCCAACACGTCCTGCTAGCGTTTGTGAGATGTTTTCCTGAAGCAGAAAGTTGTTAGACCCCGATAATACAAATAATCCCTTCGAGCGCTGATTATCGAGAATTTCTTGTAAGTAGGAAAATAATTGAGGCACACGCTGAACTTCATCGAGAATTGCTCCCTTTGGAAACGATGATAAAAACCCTCGAGGGTCTTCAATGGCAAATTGACGCGTATCAGGATTTTCCATAGATACATAGGGCTTGTTTTTAAAAACCTGTTTGATGAGCGTGGTCTTCCCCGACTGACGCGCTCCAATAACAGCAACCGCCTTAAACTTGGAGGCAAGATCAATTAATTTCTTTTTTGCTATCCTTTGTACCATGCCACAAATATATGGAAAAATTCGGAATCAGATTCCGAATTTTTCCAGTCTAATTTTATTTTACGAGGTAAAATTAAAATAGAAAAATAAAAATTACGAAAAATGGGTTCTAAAAAACCCTGTTTATTAAACTTAAAATGATGATAGAATTGATGAACAGGGTGGGGATTAATCCCCACCCTGCGATATTTATCCATAATTAAATAATTACGCAGGGTAGGGTTTAAACCCTACCCTGCTACAGATTAGCCAAAAAAAAGGAGACCCATCGGGTCTCCTTTCAACTATTCATTAAATTATTTTTACTGCAACATCACCTTCGACTCATGCACGTTCTCACCATTGATAATGCGAACGACATAAACACCTTTTTGCATATTGTCTCCTAAGTTGACGGTAGTTTTTAAATGCTTATCGTTAGATGGGATAATATCATTGTAAATAACCTGACCCATTGTATTAACTACTTGCACTTCAAAATCTGCTTCGATGCCATCATACTCTAACGTGAAAGAGCCAGCATTTGGATTAGGGAATAAATGCATTGTTGTTTCTGTGCTGTTGCCTAATTTAGTTGCTGGCATTTCATCGTTTACAGGATCTACCGCAATAATATCAGGATTTGCTAAACGACAATTAACCGCAACTACCACGCTACTACTACTAATGCGTGAACATCCCGTAGTTAAATTTTTAGTTACTGTTTTGTAAGTGCCTGGTTGTTTCACTACCACCGAATAGTTAGTAACTCCTTGCATGGATATGTTAGTGCGATACCATTGTACACTATAACCACTACCAAGATTGGTTGCATTAAGTGTAATACTATCTCCAGCGCAGAACGATGTTGCTCCGGTAGCAGAAAGTGTAACCGCTGCATTGGTTTGTGATGTTACCTGAATAGCATTGCTCGTTAAGGCAGTACTGTTACAAGTAGCTACACAAGTATAAGAACCTGTTGATGTAGCTTTGAAAGTGCGAGAGGAACTATTGGTAGCGATATTTACTCCATTTTTTCTCCATTGGTAAGTACCACCTACCACATCACTTTTTAAGTTAACAAAGTTGCCTGCGCAAAAAGTAGTAGGACCATCGGCTGTGATAGCATTTGATGAGCTATTACAAGTTTGCGCGTTATATAACGCTGTAATTTCTTGTTGGTTGAGGGCACGGTTCCAAATGCCGATGTCGTCAATTAATCCAGAATAGAAATATCCATTATTGAGTGGTCCATTAAAGCCTGCTCCGAAACCAGAATTAGAATAATTAGCAATAGTATTATTGTCAAACCCATACGAAGCATGTACATTTCTTGAATCCGATAATCCTGTTTTAATTAATACTCCGTTCAAATAAATAGATGGTATTTTATTAATGTAAACTAAAGATATATTATTCCATCCAAGAATATTAATTGGGGATACTAATGAAGCTTTAACAAAATTAGCGCTGTGTTCTAAAACAACAATACCATTCGATCCAACGCAAATACCTGTACCTGCATTCGTCGATGGTGAACCGTAGCATGCTCCATGATTTGGATGGATTACAATTTGAGATGAAACTATCCCCCCTGTCCCATTACTTGTAGCTCCTTCAATTGGCAATGTGATTAAGCTATCTGGATTAATCCAAAAAGAATAAGAAAACGTATTTGCATTTTGATTTGTATTGTAACTTGTTTTGATAAAAGAGTTCTGGGCTTTTGAAAATTTGTAAGATGAATTTACATTCCCCGACCTGTCTGAAAATGACGTCGGACCATTCACTGTCCCATTATTCCCATTCCCACTCTCATCATTAGCATTACCATTAAACGGCCACCAACCTACGAGTCCGTTAGGAGGTACATACGAAGGCACTTGCGCAAACGCACTGCTTGCAGCGAGTAATAGCGCTGCGATAATTGATTTTGTTTTCATTTTATATTTTGTCGGTTAAAAAAATGATTAATTGATATGAATATCAAAGTTAGGGCTCTATCAAATAGCCTCCAAGAAAAAATGTGGAAATAACTAACAAGTTATTGTTTGCTATAGTTTAAGCAGGGACGGGTTTGTCCTTAGCAACTACTACAGGTCCATTCCTGCTTATAAAATGATTTAAATTGCTGCGGCCTCGAATCGGCTTGTAGAAAATAAACGTTTGTTAATGTTTATTGACCGGATAATCATTTTTTAATAGATAACTTTACTGCGGGCGGGGGCCTAGTGGCCCCCTGTCTTATTGGGAACTATTTTAAAACTCGAAAATCAAATAACAATAAAATTATTTATTTAAATCGCTTAATTTTCGCCTCATTAAAAGTATACCGAGCGGTTTGTATAGGCGCGCTGTTTAAATCTAAACGGTACCAAGGACTAATACCACTTTCAAAAGGATTTTTTAATACATGTATAGATTGTGCAGGCATATAACTTTCGGCTAATAAATATACTCTGTTGTTGTGCTTGTCTTTAGCACATCCAACAATCATCACAGCATGTCCTGGGCTACCCGGAGTAATAATTATATCACCACTACTTATTGCAGCATTGCTATGCACAGGACTTGTTTCTTTATTAACTGAAATAGTTCCAGCGTAATTGTAAACTACATCTAGATATTTTCTAAATGAAGAATAGCTATCATCAGCATTGGCTGTCTGAGAAAATGAAACACTGTTTCCATTGATAATTGGTCGTGTGCCATTGGCATAATCTGTCCATGAAAAATAATCGCCACTCGTAAAATGAAAACCAATCTCATCAAATCGCTTTTGCTGAAATAAATATTCGGCACGTAAGCGTATTGTAGCATCGGCACATTGCTGCAAATTTTTAGTACCTACATCGTAATTAATAATGGCAATATGCTCCTCTTGGTTGTTTATGGGAGCGCCAGTATAATCCAGCACGGGACTTCCCGCATCTTTTAAGGGAAGGTTCTGTAAAAACTCAGCAAAGGAATTAGGCATTGCAATTTCCCAGGTATATCCTGCAGGCGGTGCAATACGATTAATTAATTTCTCTCCTGTAGGATTGATAGTTGCAGTTGATGTCTCCTCTTGTTCTTCTGCTGTTGGAGGATTTTGATTTATACTTCCATTGCAGGACAACAATAAGAAGATCAACAAAAATTTTAAATTCAAAAACGACATATATAATTTATTTAATCAAACAAGCAATCACCCATTTCTCAGGGATACCTTCGAAGTAATATTCCTTACTGCCATACTGGTTACTACGGCGTAGTGTAGAGCAGTCGAGGTAATAGAGTTTATCGCCATACGCATCTTTTGCGTGGATGGTCTTACCATCAAAATAAAAAACCTTTTCGCCAATGGCATTTTTATAGCGCACATAACTGCCATCAATAAATAATAATTTCTCTCCGTATTCATCGGTTCTTCGTATGGTGCCTCCATCATAGTAAAATAACTTTTCTCCATACTGATCTTTATTGCGCAGAAAGTTACCATCTACATAATAAGCCTTCTCTCCGTATTCATCTTTAATTCGGATGGTTTGAGCAAATGATATTTGTGTGATGAATAAAGTCAGAATGAAAAATAATTTTTTCATGTTTATCGATAATGCTTATCAAAGCTATTGAAAAAAATATATTTATCTTTGTCTCAATGCAAAAAGAATTATTTGTAATAGCTGGTTGTAATGGGGCAGGGAAGACTACCGCTTCATTCAGTTTATTGCCAAGCATTTTAAATTGCGATGAATTCGTAAATGCCGATGAGATTGCTAAAGGTATTTCGCCATTTCATCCCGACCAAGTTTCTATTGAAGCAGGAAGAATTATGTTATCTAGAATTCAAGAGTTAAAACAAAAGGGCGTTAATTTTGCCTTCGAAACAACACTAGCTTCAAGATCTTTTGTTAATGTGATTGAAAGCTGTAAAAAAGATGGATATTTAGTTACCTTGTTGTACTTTTGGCTTTCCACTCCAGAGCTTGCTATTAAAAGGGTGCATGAGCGAGTGAAAGATGGGGGACATAACATTCCGGAAGAAGTTATTAGGAGAAGATATTTTAAAGGATTAAAAAATTTATTTAACTTGTACCAAAATAAATGTGATTTGGTTTTAATATTTGATAATTCAGATAGAATTTCAGAATTGCTTTATGAAAAAGCAACTAATTCAAAAGAGTTTATTTATAATGATTTAAAGTTTCAAGCTATAATATCCATAGTAAAATGAACGATAGAGAAATAAAAGAGCTAAAAGAAAAGATTTTGGAAGGTCTTAAATTAGCGCATCAACAATTAATACTGCAAAAAATAAAATTAGGCCAGCGATTGATTATTTCCGAAGATGGTGTAATAAAAGAAATCGACCCAATTGAATTAAAAAAGGGACGGGTTTAAACCTACCCTGTGATTAACCTAACCTGCGATAAATGGTAATTATTCCACAATTATCAAATAATAATTCTTTTTCCCCTTCTGAACCAATAAATATTTATTGTTCAATAATCCTTCTGCATTTACTATCGCATTAATGTCTGCAATTTTTTCTTTGTTGATGCTCACACCACCTGCCTGTATCATCTTACGAGCTTCGCTACGTGAAGGGAATATTTTTGTTTTGTCAGATAAAAATTCAATAGCGTTAATGCCTGCCGTTAGTTCTGCTGAAGGGATTGTTACCTGAGGTACTCCTTCAAAAACGCTCAACAAGGTATCTTCATCTAATTTTTGTAACGCATCCGTAGGCGCATTGCCAAATAAAATTTCAGAGGCATCAACAGCACCTTGCCACGCTTCTTCAGAGTGTACAATAATCGTTACTTCTTTTGCTAATGCTTTTTGTAAAATACGTAAATGAGGAGTAGAAGCATGTTCAGCTTCTAGTTGTTCAATTTCTTCTCTTCCTAATAAAGTAAATATGCGAATGTACTTTCCTGCATCTGCATCGCTGGCGTTCAACCAAAATTGATAAAACTTATAAGGAGAGGTTAACTTCGCATCTAACCATACATTTCCGCTTTCACTTTTCCCAAACTTACTTCCGTCGGCTTTGGTAATAAGCGGACAAGTCAATGCAAAGGCTTCACCACCTTCCATACGGCGGATTAATTCCGTACCAGTAGTAATATTCCCCCATTGATCAGAACCACCCATCTGCACTTTCGCGTTCATGTTTTTATTCAAGTAGTAAAAGTCGTAACCCTGAATTAACTGATAACTGAATTCGGTAAATGATATACCTGTTTCTAAACGGTTTTGTACGCTGTCCTTCGACATCATATAGCTCACCGTAATATGCTTTCCAACATCACGAAGAAAGCCTAACAAACTAAACTCCTTAAACCAATCGTAATTGTTGGTCATGATGGCTTTATTAGTTCCGTTTTCAAAATCTAAAAATTTAGAAAGCTGTTGACGGATACACGCAACGTTATGATTTAATACTTCTTCTTTTAATTGCTTGCGCTCTTCTTTTTTTCCTGAAGGATCACCAACCATTCCTGTTGCGCCGCCCACTAAGGCAATCGGCTGATGTCCGTTAACCTGCAAATGTTTTAAAAGCATAATCGGAACTAAATTTCCAACATGCAACGATTCTGCTGTTGGATCAAAGCCCACATAAGCAGTTGTCATTTCTTTTGCAAATTGCTCTTTTGTTCCTGGCATCACATCGTGTATCATGCCTCGCCATTGTAATTCTTCTACGAAGTTTAATTTTTGACTCATACTGCAAAGATAAGTACAGGTTGCGTACTGACAACTTATAACAGCTTATTGGCATTTCCTTTATTAACAAGCGATTTTTTAAAACAGAGTAGTTAGGTTAAGTGGAAAATATCTATCACTTTTGCGGGCATGATACTCATTACAGGCGGTACAGGACTAGTAGGGGCGCGACTTATTTATGAGTATTCGCAACGGGGTGTGAAGGTGCGTGCACTTCGTCGTAGAATTGGTATTGGGAATTTAAAGCATTATTCCGGCTGGGAGTCTTTTGTAGAATGGGTGCAGGGAGATGTGCTCGATGTTGCTTCAATAGAAAATGCATTGAAGGGAGTTTCACATGTAATACATTGCGCCAATATTGTTTCATTTAATCCTCGTGATTACAATGAAATGATGAATGTAAATGTTGAGGGAACAGCCAATATGGTTAACCTTTCGCTTGAATGCGGACATATAATTTGCTTCACGCATGTCAGCTCCGTGGCTACCTTAGGTCGTGTAGCAGATGCGGGTGAATTAAACGAGCATAGCGAATGGATCTCAGGTAAACATAATTCTTTCTATGCTATCAGTAAGTTCAACGCTGAACGTGAAGTATGGCGTGCGCATGCAGAAGGATTACCCGTCAATATGGTGAACCCTTCCATCGTTTTAGGTCCAGGAAATTGGGAAACTGATAGTTCTTCCTTGTTCATGAAGATTAAAAACAAGTTTCCATTTTATACAGAAGGCAATAGCGGATTTGTTGGAGTAGAAGATGTCGCGAAGGCTATGATCGCATTAAATCAAAGTACTATCAACGGTAAGCGTTATATTTTAAATGCGGATAATATTTCTTTTCAGGATTTGTTTAATCAGATAGCTGCGGCTCTGAATATGAAAGCGCCTTCCATCAAAGTTCCTTCAATGCTCTCTCAAGTTATTTGGCGATTAGAATGGTTACGCTTTAAAGTGACAGGTCAAAAGCCTTTTATTACGAAAGAAACTGCGTATTCAGCTCATCAAAAAAGATATTACAACGGAACTAAAATTTGTGTAGACTTGAATTTTCATTACACTCCGTTATCGGAGGTAGTGAAGTCTGTTAGTGCTTATTTAAAATAGTTACGCAGCTTTTTTAGCACGAACTTCTTTTTGGACTTCTGGTTTATACTTGATAAAGAAATTCAACCAAATTACTCTCGATGTTCTGAATGTCCACGGTGCTAATACCAAAAGCATTACCGTTAATGCAACGATATAGGTAACTGAATTAAAAGTGGGGAACAATACGATGTATGCTACAAATAAAGCAACAGCCATTGCTACCGTTAATGCATAGCTAACATACATAGCACCGTAATAATATCCAGGCTCTCGTTCAAAATCCAAATCACATTTATCGCATGAATGTTTCATGTTAGTAATATTTTTTAAATCATATGAACTTTTATTGGCATAAACATCACCTTCTAAACAACGAGGACATTTATGATTAAAAATGGAAAATAATTTGGCAATCATTGTTACGTATTTTAGCTTAACAAATGTATAAATTTATGATTGTGTTATCAGTGACAAATATCACTTTACTGCTTGTTAAAGATTAGCATTTAGAGTTTGTTTTTTTACTTAATTCTTGAAAGAACAAATCATCATGTATGCTCAACAAGTATTTTTTCTTTTCAGTACATATCAATACTAAATTTTTATTGTTTCCAGTATAGCGATGATGTGTACCATGTTTTTTCGAAGAAAACAAGCCATAATACCCAAACAATCCTCCCGATCCAAATAATCGCATGCTATAACCAGGCTCTGTATGTTCGATATTTTTTATCGATGCAAAGCTTATTTTTATTGCGCTAATTGGTCTATGAATGACAAGGTTTTCATTGGTGATTTCATAGGAAGTGGGATGCAGCATCCATGCAACAAAATAAGTGATGAATAGAAAAATACTTGTTAATAATAGTATATCATTGCTTTCTTTGATAACGGAATATTGAGCAATAATCATTACAAAAGGAATTGCAATTACTAATGCTGAAATAATTTTTGTAGTAAGATCAAACTCTAATTTCTGCTTCATTTTAATGGTATAAAAAAACCATCAAGAGAATTGATGGTTTTAATTATTAGGTCTTTAGGTGTTTTACTTTTTATAAATCCAAGCATTTTTTTCATAGGTAGCATGAATGCTTTCAAGTGTAGCTTGCAATTCGGCTTCACTATTTGCACTCGCTAAACTTACTACCCAATAACCGCGTTTATTTTTACCAGCTATCGCTGCAGGATAGCCATCCGCTTTTGCTTTATCGATATAATTATATGCATTGTCTTTTATAGAGAAAACTCCACCAATAACATTATATTTTTTTACTTTTTCTTTTTTACTTTTTACTTTTTTATTGGTAGTATTAATTTCTTTTTTTGTTTCCTTCTCTACCTTCTCTACCTTCTCTACCTTCTTAACTTCTGTTTTTGTTGTCTTAACCGTTTCGATTTTTATGTTCTTGTTTTCCTTTATTGTAGATTTTGAAACAGTCTCAATAGACTCTCCTGCTAAAATCGCATTTGTTTTTTTCTCTACATCTTTATCAAAAGCATCTTGTAATGCCTTAGCAGTTTCTTCAATCATTTTCTGATTGAAAGAATCGTTATCTGCGCTTACAACAGGTTCTGCATTTTCGGTAGCAACTTTGTTTTCAGCAGGGATTTCAATTGTTTTAGAATTCTCTTTTTTATCAGCTGATCTATCATCAGAGTAAACATCTTTTGGAGCTGGAACGCTGATAATATTTCCAAGGTTATTGTTTAATGTATGAACAACTCTCGGATTGAAAATCATGATGGCTAGTACTGCAGCTGCAGGTACTAACTCAATTATTTTCCAAAGTTTCGTTTTTCGTTTGCTAGGTGTTATAACTTTTTCATTGTCTCCTTTTACAACTTCCATTGTTGGCTCCTGGCGTTTAATAGCAGGTGAATGGATAGATGTCATGCCAAAAGAAGAAAGTAAAAAGTTGGCATTTAATTCAGGTGCAAACTGAATATGCCTTTCTAAATCCATTGATAAAGTTCCTACTTCATCAATCATGATTTCTTCGCTTAATGCCAGTTTTCTAAACACATCATCAACAAACAAACTAATTGCCTCATTCGCTTCTTGGTAAGAAATGTTTTCTTCCTGACTAATATAATGAGCAAGTAATCCATCGTTCGTGCGCAAACTCGAATTGAATGCTACTTTCTTTGATGGAGGAGTAAATGTATGCTGCGAAGGATTTAAAAAAGTAGATCGGGTGTTTGAAACAAAACCACCTAGTCCCGGAATGATTACACAATCATTGGTAAATAAGAGTTCACAAATGTATTGGTTAGTCTTTACCATTGGGTTGATATTGGTCTACGAAGATAATAGAAAGTTCCCTATGAACAAGGGTTATCAACAATCAAACTTGTAAATAACTAGTAATTAGAGGTTTTTTAGTCGTAATAAATCCTCGGGAGTATCAATAGCCACCGTATTTTCAGTGGTTTCAGCCGTTTCGATGGGGTATCCATTCTCTAGCCAGCGTAGCTGTTCCAACGATTCAGCCAGCTCTAAAACACCCTGTTTTAATTGTGTTAGTTCAGGCAGTATTACCGACTGATAGCCATAAATTCCGATATGCTTGTAGTAAGTTCCATGGTTTAGCCACTCGGAAATATCAATTCCTTTTTGAAATGGTATTGGCTGTCGACTAAAATACAAGGCATTGCCAGTATTGCCTAAAACTACTTTCGGGGAGTTTATATTAGTAAGCTCTTCTATGGATTCAATTTTTTTTACTAGCGTTGCGATAGGAGCTCCGTTTTTCAAAAGGGAAGCAACAGCATTAATCTGACTCGGTTGTATGTAAGGCTCATCGCCCTGGATATTTACAACTGCTTTCCAATTTCCTTCAAACAATTGCAATGCTTCAGCACAACGATCTGTTCCGCTCGGATGATTCTCGGAAGTCATCACAACGTTTCCTCCGAAGCTTCTAACGGCATCGGCAATACGAAGATCGTCAGTAGCAACAACAACGGCGTCTAAATCGGCTTTTAAGGCTTGCTCATAAACGCGTTGAATCATAGGCTTTCCATCAATATCTACTATTGGCTTTCCTGGAAAGCGAGTCGAAGCGTAACGGGCTGGAATAATTCCTAAAATCATTTTTTATCGAATTAGTTCTATTGTTCCGTTAATGTTTCTTGGAAGTAATTCTCCACTAGCAGATGTTTCGTAAACAATACAGATGAAAAAGTAAACTCCCGAAGGTGCATCTTCACCATTGTTTTTTTTCTTTCCATTCCAGTTAATATTGATATCTGTTGTTTCAAACATTAATGCACCCCAACGATTGAATACTTTAAAGTCAATGTCTTGCACATCGCGATAAGGAAATATCGGATGATAAAGGTCGTTGACGGCATCGTCATTTGGTGTGAAAACATTCGGTAGTTCGTAAGTTGGACAAGGATCTATACACAAAGTATCAGAGCTTAAACTGATATTCCCACTGGTATCAGTTGCTATCAAATAATAACATCCTGCAATCGAAACAGGGTTGTTGTAAATAAAGCTTCCGTTTAAACCAGTTTCTGTAGCAATTAAAGTATATGCATTTTGAAGCGCACCTTTAAAATATAAAGTCACTTTTTCAATATCGCCACCGCATGTTGCATCATAATTCCAGTTGATGGTATCAGTCAGATTTAAACAGTTTCCGTTAAGGGTAATGGTCGGCGGACAAGGAGCTACATTATCTAACGGTGTCGCACATCCGATTTGTGATTTATTGATAATTGGATTAATCAAGCCCGTATCTAAATAAATACCAAACGATTTTACGTAATAGCAATATTCAACTCCGTTAGTTAAACTGTCATCTGTATAAGAATTGCTCGCGCTATTGCCAATCAAGTTAAAATTTCCTGGACTTGCTTCTCTGTAAATTTCATAACTCGAATTATTCCATGGTACATTAACACTCCAGTTCAGTGTGTTTTGTTCATCAGATGGAGTAACACGTAAATACATGCTTGTTGCCTGCTGTGTATTTCCAATCAAGAATGTATTGCCTGGTGTTTCGTTGGAAAAGGCAACGCGATAGGTGTAGGAAGAATCTAATGTGTTTAATCCTGTATCTGTAAAAGTGGTATCGTTCAAATCGGTTTTTGCAATCACATCGTTAAAAGCACCACTGCCTGATTTGCGTTGCAAGATATATTTGAAAGGACCAGGTGTTTGAGTGAAGTCGAGGTTCGTGGGTTTTCCCCAGGCAACATAAATTTCTCCATTACTGTTGGATGTCGTATTTACATCAACGTTAGTGATAATCGGCAAATCTCTAATAAGCGTTCCGCAAAATTCTATTGAAGCATAGCTCTCTGCACCATCAGGATAAATAGCTATTGCCATATAGCAATATTGGACAGCAGGCGCTAGTCCAGTTCCGCTGTTATCGTCTGTAAAAGTATTATTATAAAATCCATTGGTTTGACCGATAAGGTTATAACCTGTATAGGCAGGCACGCCTGTTTCACATTGTGAAGGCATAAACCCGTAAGATCCTTGGCGACGGTAAATTTTATATCCAATAGCTTGCGAACACAAACTAGTGTCCCAGTTTAGCACTAAACTATTCCCTAACGGTGTGGCATATGGGTTTTTAGGCGAAGGTCCAACAACAGTTATAAACATCGTCTCTAAATCAACTAATTGCACATTTGTGTTATTGTCGATTGCTTTAAAAACAACAGTGTATTTTGATTTACGAACATGCGAGCAGTCGGTATTCCAATTAAATGATCCGCTATTAATTCCTATAGCCGGTGTCGATGTAAATGTTGCAGGATTGTTATTTGTTACAAACGGACCTCCTGAAGCAGATAATGTTATAAGCTCATTATTAGGCTCTGTTACAAAAACAGTAAAGTTTAAATTAGAGCCTGCCTCAACACAAGTATCATTAATTGTGGCAATTATCGGTGGCTGATTTACTGGTGGATAGATCGTGATTTGCATATCGCGCGTCACATATCCAATGTTAAAGGTTCCAATTCCTGGAATGTTGCGCCATTCGCGAATAATCATAGCAACATTGTATTCGCCAATTGTTAATGGACTATCCCAGATTAAATCGCCGGTAACTGCATCTAGAGCGAAAGAGTTATTAGCAGCGGGATAACTAAAAGTAGGGATAGCTTGACCGCCAGTACCTTTACATGCAATTAGCTCGTAAGATAAACTATCTCCATCAGGATCAAATGCATTTGGGTTGTGAAGGAATATTTGTCCAACAGCTCCATTGTCAATTGGAGGTTGAAGTAGATTAGGAGAGCTATTGCTGGTTATTGCAGGCGAAATAACCAATTTTGTTTCCACATAAAATGGAATGTTTACCGAGCCAGGCATATTCACTACATCCGCATTTCTGTTTTCATCCAAAAAGTACATGGTATAACTTCCACTTCCTGGGTAGGTATGTGTACCTACGTAAATATTTTTCTGAATATCAGGACCAACATTAGCAGTAATACTTTGTCTAGGAATTGTATCTCTTGTGCCGTCTCCCCACCAGAATTCTAATTCAGGCCTGTCGGCAGGACTGGATGATTTTGTATAAGTAACAATTTTAATTTCGTAATACAAGTTTGAAATTTTACGGTAAGTAATTTCTCCCGCTCTGTTATGAGTGGCTAGTAAACTTGATGATAGTAGACAAAAAGCAAAAAGAAAAAATAGTTTTAGTTGACGCACTATAAAGGGTGTTTTGGAATTACTAAATTAATAATTTATTACTTGCTGCTCGATAGATTCCGGTATTTGTCTGTATTCGTATTGCTGATTACGCAATTGTGGTTCAAACCCTGCCTCTCGAATAGCTTCTTGTATTCCGTTGGATGTAAATCGATGTGGAGCGCCAGCAGCGGAAACAACATTTTCTTCAATCATGATAGACCCAAAATCGTTTGCGCCCGCATGTAAACAAACCTGCGCTACTGCTTTTCCAATAGTCAGCCACGATGCCTGTATGTTTTTTATATTCGGCAACATAATTCTACTCATAGCAATCATTCGGATATACTCGTCGCCGGTAACCACATTTCTTACTCCTCTTACTTTCTTTAATAATGTTCCTTCATCTTGAAAAGGCCAAGGAATAAATGCTATAAAACCTTTTGATGAATCTGGTTTTTCTGATTGAACTTGACGAATTAATGCCATATGCTCGAAGCGCTCTTCAATTGTTTCTACATGACCAAACATCATTGTTGCCGAAGTTGTTAATCCCAATTGGTGAGCAGCACGCATTACATCGAGCCACTCGCGGCCTGAACATTTTCCTTTGGAAATGATTCTTCGAACACGATCATTTAATATTTCCGCACCTGGGCCAGGCAATGAATCAAGACCTGCTTCTATTAATGCCTGAAGTACCTCCGTATGCGATAGGCCTTCCATTTTTGCGATATGTGCAATTTCCGGTGGCCCTAGTGAATGTAATTTTACTGTAGGAAACATCTTTTTTAAATCGCGAAAAAGCTGCGAATAATAAGCAAGACCTAAATCAGGGTGATGACCACCTTGCAACAAAAGTTGCTCTCCTCCATAGCGGAAGGTTTCTTCAATTTTTATTTTATATTGTTCAAGGGTAGTAATGTATGATTCATCATGCCCAGGTATCCGATAAAAATTACAGAATTTACAGTTCGCTAGACAAACATTGGTTGTATTGAGGTTGCGGTCAATAATCCATGTTACTTTCTCGTCTGGTTTCTGAATTTTACGAAGTTCATTCGCAACAGACATTAGTTCTGTAGTAGGCATATTTTCGAAAAGAAATTTTCCCTCTTCTGCATTGAGAAATTCAAAATTTAAAGCCCTTTTAATTAGTAAGTCGCTATTCATCTTATCGTAATATGTTTTTAATTAACAATGTTTCTTTAAAATAATATCTAAACAAAGCAAATAACCTTTTGGTTTACCAATCCCATTGCTTAATTTCAACCTCTCAAAGTTATACTATCTTATGAATATTACCATAGCTCAACAAAACGCCGCGCGCAAATCAGAACATTTGATTGTTTTAGTAGCATCCGAAAAGGAAATCCCTAAGGAGCAATTTTCAAAACAAGAAATGTCTTTCATTAGAAAGGAACTAAAGGACAATAAAAAGCTAATAGTAATAAATCAATATAAACGACTTGCAATTGTTCAATTTGTCTCTGAAGCGGTTAATGCAAATTATGCAACTATTGAAGTTTCGCGTAAAGCAGGATCAGCTTTGTGTTCTAGATTAAATGCTGTTAAAGCGGCACATGTAACAATTTCTTCTTCTCTGAAAAACGAGATTGTATTGGCTTTTTCTGAAGGACTAGTTTTATCAAATTACCAATTCTTGAAGTATAAGTCGAAGGCAGCATCTGAGAAAAATACTTTAAAGAGTATAGGCTTACATCATAAAGGTATTATCAAATCTGAAATCGATTATTTAAAAGCAATATGCGCGGCTGTTTACAAAACACGTGATTTAGTGAATGAGCCAGCAAACTTCTTAACTGCTGTGGAGTTAGGAAATCAATTCATTAAAATGGGTAAAGATGCCGGTTTTTCTGTGAAGGTTCATGATAAAAAAGAAATTGCAAAAATGAATATGGGTGGTTTGCTATCAGTAAATCTTGGTAGTATTGACCCTCCTACATTTACTGTTATGGAATATAAGCCAGCAAATGCTGTAAATAAAAAACCATATGTTCTTGTAGGAAAAGGAGTTGTTTATGATACAGGTGGTATGAGTTTAAAGCCTACTCCTAATTCAATGGATTATATGAAGTGTGATATGGCAGGTGGTGCTGCAGTTGGTGGTGCTATGTATGCTATCGCGAAAGCAAAGCTTCCTGTTCATGTGATTGCTTTAGTTCCCGCAACGGATAATCGCCCTGACGGCAACGCGTATGTTCCAGGTGATGTTATTACCATGATGAGTGGTAAGACAGTTGAAGTTTTAAATACAGATGCTGAAGGTCGTTTGATTTTAGCAGATGCCTTACATTTTGCAAAAAGTTTGAAGCCTGAATTAGTACTAGAATTTTCAACTTTAACAGGTGCTGCGGCAGCTGCAATTGGACAGTACGGAATTGTTTCTATGGGTAAAGTAGATGATACTACTCGTGCTGAATTAGAAATAGCAGGTAATAATGTTTACGAACGCCTTGCAGAATTTCCAATGTGGGAAGAGTATGATGAGTTATTAAAATCTGATATTGCTGATTTGAAAAATATTGGAGGTGCTACAGCAGGTGCAATTACAGCAGGTAGATTTTTATTACAATTTACGGACTATCCATACATGCATTTCGATATTGCTGCACCAGCATTTAGTAAATCAAATGATAGTTACAGAGGGAAAAATGGAACTGGTGTGGGCGTTAGATTGATTACTGAATTTTTAAAGAATAGAGCCAAATAAATTACTTTTTATGAGTCACGATGGTGAAGGTAAAGTGCGTATAGGTATTACATTAGGAGATGTAAATGGCGTTGGTCCAGAAGTGGTAATGAAAGCACTTTCGGATAATAGATTATTTCAAGCGATTACTCCTGTCATTTATGGTTCTACAAAAGTTATTTCTCATCATCGTAAGGTTTTAAATATTCAGGAGTTTAATTATAATACTGTAAAAAGTATTAATGAAGTAATTGCACGAAAGATTAATTTGATTAATTGCTGGGAGGAAGAAATAAAAATTGAAATTGGTACTCCTTCATCAGAAACAGGTGTCTATAGTTATAAAGCATTACAAGTCGCAACTGCTGATTTAGCTGCTGGAAAATTAGATGCTCTTGTCACAGCTCCACTCGATAAGCATACTGCACAACCAGCAGGAAGCGGGTTCACAGGACATACGGAATTTTTAGGTAATGCATTTCCTAATTCATCACCATTGATGTTTTTAGTGTCGGGCGATTTACGCGTGGCATTAGTCACAGGTCACGTGCCTGTAACAAAAGTTGCTTCATTAATTACCAAAGAGAATATTTTATCTAAGTTGAGCGTAATGGTGCAATCGCTTAAGCGCGATTTCAATATTCGTAAACCAAAAATTGCTGTGTTAGGATTGAATCCTCATGCAGGCGATAACGGTGTGATTGGTAGCGAAGACATGGATATCATTGCTCCAGCAGTGAAAGCGTTTAATGATAAGTCGGCTGTTGTTTACGGGCCTTATTCTGCAGATGGTTTATTTGGAAGCGGGCAGTATAAAAAGTTTGATGCAGTGCTTGCAATGTATCACGATCAAGGTTTGATTCCTTTTAAGACGCTTGCTTTTGAAACAGGTGTGAACTTTACCGCAGGCTTACCTGTTATTCGTACATCTCCGGATCATGGAACTGGGTACGATATTGCAGGTAAAGGAATTGCAAGTGAAACTTCATTGCGCGAAGCGATTTACTTAGCATACGATATTTATAATAATCATCAGGTTTATGATGAGGTTACTGTAAATCCCTTAGCGTTTACAAAATTTGTTGGCGACCGTTAATTACTAACGGTCATCCATTAACGATTAAAGATTTTCTTCGAAGTACTGCGAAATCTTCCCCATTAGATGCACTCTGTCCTTCCCAGATACATTGTGCAAATGTCCAGGGTAAGGGAAGTAATCCAACATGATATTCTTGCTCACAGCTTTCTTCACAAACATTAAACTATGTTGCCATACTACAACATCATCAGATGTTCCATGAATCAACATTAGTTTACCTTGTAGTTTATCCACGTAATTTAAAAGGTTGTTGTTTTTATAACCTTCGGGGTTTTGTTCTGGGGTATCCATGTAACGCTCGGTGTACATTACTTCGTAGTAACTCCAATCGATAACTGGTCCACCTGCAACACCAACCTTAAATACATTGGGATTTCTTGTCATTAATGAAGTTGTCATAAATCCACCAAAGCTCCATCCATGAACTCCCATACGTGTTGCATCTACATACGATAACGATTTTAGGTAATCCACACCCGTTAGTTGGTCTTGCATTTCTACGGTTCCTAATTGACGGAACGTAGCTTGTTCAAAAGCTTTTCCCCTGTTACCACTTCCATGATTGTCTAAAGTAAATACAATATAACCTTTCTCTGCCATGTACTGATACCATAAGTCGCCACCAGCAAGCCAGGTATTAGTTACCATTTGCGCATGAGGACCACCATATACATAAACGATAACAGGATATTTCTTTGTTGAGTCGAAATTAATTGGTAACACCATACGGCAAAATAAGTCATCGCCTAATTCTGATTTTATAGTGAATAATTTGGTGGTGCCTATAGCAAAATCTTTTAACGGATTTTCAGCTGTTAAAAGTGTTTTGATTTCTTTTCCTTTAGATGAAATAACTTTGATGATTCGTGGAGTATTTAATGAGCTAAAATTATCGATGAAGTTTTCAGTTGTTGCATTGAAAATTGGAGTATGTACTCCATTGCCTGAGGTTAAACGTGTTGTTGTTCCAGAGCTGATAATGGTAGAACAAAAATCTCTGTTAATGCCGCTATTGATTGTTGAAGTAAAATAAATTTTATCTCCTTTTTTATTGAATCCCGCAACATCAATTACTTCCCAATTTCCTTCCGTAAGCTGTCGAATTAATTTGCCATTAATATCATATACGTATATATGATTAAATCCATCTCTTCTGCTTTGCCAGATAAATTGCTGAGCGTTATTTGATAAGAACTCAATAGGGTGTAGTGGCTCAGTATATTTTTCATCTTTTTCAGTGAACAATGTTTTGATGAAATCTCCTGTAGTTGCGTTGTAGCAATTAAGGTTCATTTCATTTTGATCACGGTTTAATTCAGCTACGTAAACAGTTTTATCATCAGGACTCCAGGCAATATTTGTCAGGTAATGATCTTTCGGTAATCCTGTTTTTAAGTAAGTTGTTTTTCCATTTGCTTTGTTGTAAATTCCAATGGTTACTTGATGACTCGTAGCTCCTGAAAAAGGATATTTAATTGATTTTTCAGATGCTGGTTTATCGTTCCAGTTAATGATAGGATAATCAGCCACCATGCTTTGGTCCATTCGGTAAAATGCAAGTTGAGACCCGCTATTCGACCAGAACAATCCTTTTTCAATTCCGAACTCTTCACGGTGCACACTCTTGCCATAAACTAAACCGTAGTTTCCATCACTAGTAATTTGTTTTCCGTCGATGTAAATATTGTTATCCATAACATAAGCAACATCTCCCTGCGGACCATTTTCTGGTACTTGTGCTGTTTCAGTAAGTTTGCTTGTTTTAGTGTTTGTGATTTTTTTACTTGATAAATCAATCGTAAGGGTATTATCTCCCGATTGAATTTCGAAAGTGTTAATCGTTTTCCAGTTGACTAATGCCCATCGCGCCAGCGTATCTTGTTTAGCGCTTTTTAAAATGGAATTAATATCTGCTAATAAATATTCTTTTTTAGTTGTAGCGGTAATGCTTTCAACAATCAGTTTATCACCTTCTGTATAACTATACGAATCAGTACTCGAAACCCACTGCAATTGAGCAAGACGTTTAGGCGCGAGCGTAGAGCGTTGTTGCAATACAGCTTCATCAAGCGTTAGATTTTTCTTTTGTGCAAAAGTTACGGTGGTAATAAATAGGAATAAAGCAATAAATGCAGCTCTCATGGAGATAGATTTTAGTAGGAGCAAATGTAGGGATAATTTGATTTCTTAAGCCTAATGATTTGTTGTTCAGTTATTATTGTCTTGTAGGTTTTAGATTTAGAATTAGTGTTTTAAATAATGGATTGTATCATCAGAAAAGGGGCTCTAGGCCCCTTGAATTTCTATAAACAATTGTTATTTACTCTTTCACCCAGCGAACAGTTGTATTGATGTTTTCATTTTTGATGCTAGTCATATACATCCCACTTTGCAGGTTTTCGATAGCAAGCGTTAATGATAAATCAGAAGTGTAGGTATTGGACATTACTAAACGACCATCGAGGCAATACGTATTCACTTCATAAGTTGCCGGAGGTAATCCTGTGATATTTATTTGATCATGCGCTGGGTTAGGCTGAACTTTTAAAGTGATATTATTTTGGAGTTGATTGATAGAGGTGGTGGTAGTACCATATCCAACTTTAATAACCCAATAATCGGTATTAAATGCATTATTTGCTGGTGGTGGGGCTAAGTGTCCTGCACATAATTTTACATCACTAGTGCCAACCAATGAACTGCCATACAATAACAT
>CALQOD010000045.1 GCA_943332105.1 Chitinophaga pinensis
AGAATCTTGTCGTGATTTTTCAATTGCTACTTGCGCTAATTTTAACTGACGATCATTGGCGATAGAATCCTGACGGGCTTTTTCCATTGCCATTTGTTCCATTCGCATTTTTTCTTTCGCAGCAAGAATAGAATCTTGTCGTGATTTTTCTACTACTCTTGCTATTGAATCATTCACTGCATTTTGCCTTACAATACGAGCAGCTTCCACCGCTTTTGCTTTGTTTTCAGCAGCTACTATAGAATCTTGTTCAGTCTTGCGTTTTGCTGCTGCCTGTGCTGCATATTGTGCTTGTACAGCTTTCTCTTTTGCAATTGAATCTTGCGTTGCTTTCTCTTGTTCTTGCTTTAATTTCAACTCAGCTAATTGCTTTGCACGTACATTGGCGCTCGAATCCTGACGCGCTTTTTCTACAGCTACTTTCTTTGCTTCATCTTGCTTTTTCGCCTCTGCTTCCATCTTAACCTTAACACCTTCTAACTCTGCTTTACGTGTTTTTGAATATTCAGGATCGTAATCGAAGTCGGCATAATCATCACTGAATGCCAGCTTAGCAACAGGTTTATCTGCTTCTTTAGGCTGCAATGCATTCTCAGGTGTTTTAAACAAATCCATTTTAAACTTAAAGCTGAAAATTTGTTTTTTCTCTGCATCAGGAATTTTTGTATTTACCAATACTGATTTTGTCACGCTTCCATTTTTTGAAAACACCAAGGTATAATCAAATCCAAATTGAAGATTCACAATGAACTTTCCTCCGGTGGAAGTCATTACATTATCAAACTTCTCATTACCTTTCATGATAGTAATATCAGCACCTTCCAATCCTTTGCCTTCTTGCAAAACAGAACCAATAACTTCTAAATAGCCATCTTCTTGCGCAAACAAAGGTTTGCTACAAAAAAACAATACTGTTAGTGTAAATAATTTTAAATATCGCATGTAATTAAATTTCATAGTTGTAATCATAAAAATATTAACTCCGGTTATAACGACCAGCTTTACTAATCATTGTGTTGATGGTTAAAAACACGATCGCTAATGAGCAATGCCTCATTAAACGCATCGTTATCTATTTTACTAAATTGATTGTTATTGTTTAAATAATTCAAAAATTTTTCAGTTGCTAAATTTCCAACTAACGAATCGTTGGCCATTGGACAGCCTCCATAACCTTTAATGGCTGTATCAAATCTTCTGCATCCTGCCTGATAAGCAGCATTTACTTTTTCTTCCCAGTTTTCAGCGGTACAATGCAGATGTGCGCCAAATTCAACATTATTAATTGATGAAATCAAATGATTTAAAATGCGATGAACATCATCACTATTGGCAAGGCCAACTGTATCGGCCAATGCTATTGTCTTCACTCCGAGCTGTCTGATTTTCTCAATCCAATGTAACGCAATCTCTTCATTCCATTCGTCGCCATAAGGATTTCCAAAGGCCATCGATATGTAAACAACCAGTTGCTTTCTATTTCTGATACACAAATCCTGTATTTGAGCAACGGTTGTAAGGGATTGTTCAATGGTACTATTGGTATTTCTTAATTGAAATGTTTCTGAAATAGAAAATGGAAATCCGAGATAAGAAATCTCCTCAAATTCTGCAGCATCCTGTGCACCTCGATGATTGGCGACGATAGCCAATAATTTCGAAGTTGTCGAGCTTAAATCAAGTTGCGAAAGAACAGCCGCCGTATCGCGTAACTGAGGAATCGCTTTCGGAGATACGAAAGACCCAAAATCAATGGTGTCAAATCCAACTTTTAAAAGTTGGTTGATATACTCCGCCTTTAGCTCTGTAGGAATAAACTCCTGCAAACCCTGCATTGCATCTCTAGGACACTCGATGATTTTCATTTCGAAAAATTAAATGGTTGAAAATTACTTGATGATAACGCCTGTTGCTTCAAACGACAAGTTAATCTCAGGCTCTGTAATTTTTTCAATTTCGGCTTTCGATTTACCGTCATCTTTAGCGTACTCTCTTAACATCTCAACAGATGTGGTATCATGATAAGCTTTTCCTTCGAAAATAGCGGTTTTGCCGTTGCAATCCATTGGAACAAAAAATCCATAATCTTTGAAAGTAATTCGCATTGGCTCACCTACACTGTTTGCGATTGTCATCCAACATCCTTTGTTTTTACAAACTGCCTCAATTTTACCTGTTGCTTTTATAGATGCGATATCCTCGCTAGAATTTTTTAGCATAGAAACTACTGAGTCAACCGGTAATGAATTCTCTTCAGTGATCTTAGCGCCAAAATATTCAGGTTTGGGTTTGGTTTTTTCTCCGTCTACAATTATAATCGCCTTAGGAGAATGGTTACATGAAACTGCGAATAGCGCTACTACTGCAAAAATTGAAATTCTTTTAAACATGATCTTATTTTTTAGTTTCCCAAAGGTAAGGAATCCTTAAAAAAATCAGAAGGAAAACTACAGATTACGGACGATATTTTTAACAATAAAAGGTCCTTCGTAAATAAACCCTGTATAAACCTGTAAAAGATTGGCACCTGCATCTAATTTCTCTCTAGCATCATGGGCATTAAAAATTCCACCAACACCAATAATAACCATTTCTGGCCCTGCTAAATCTCTTAATTTTCTGATGACAGCAGTACTTCTATCCGTCACAGGCTTACCACTTAAACCACCTTGTTCAGAGGTGATTGAGGTTGGTGTATTAAGTCCCTCGCGACTAATTGTTGTATTAGTTGCAATTACTCCATTCAACTTAACAGCTTTTACAATTTCAACAATCTCTGCTATTTGTTCGTCGCTTAAGTCGGGGGCAATTTTTAAAAGCACTGGCTTCGGAGTAGCCTTTGCCAGATTCAAAGCCATTACTTCTGTTAACAACTTCGTTAGTGGTTCTTTGTCTTGTAATGCTCTTAAACCAGGTGTATTAGGCGAGCTGACATTCACCACAAAATAATCGACCACAGGAAATAAAGCTTCAAAGCAATAACGATAATCGGCATTTGCATCTTCATTGGCCGTGACTTTATTCTTGCCAATATTTCCTCCAATAATCAAATTCGTTTTACGGTTTTTAAGTCGTAGTGCTGCATCATCAACACCGCGATTATTAAACCCCATTCGGTTGATGAGCCCTTTATCAGCTGGTAAACGAAACATACGAGGCATAGGATTACCGTCTTGTGGCTTAGGTGTTAATGTTCCAACCTCAATAAATCCAAATCCAAAGGCACCTAGCTCTTCAAACAAAACGGCATCCTTATCAAATCCTGCTGCAAGTCCGATAGGATTTGGGAATTTCAAACCCATACATTCAACCGGCTTCAATGTATTTCCTACAAACAATTTAACCAAGCTCTTAAGGCCAGGAAATTTAAACGATGCTTTTATTAATGAAAAAATTAAGTGATGGGCCTTTTCCGGATCCATCTTAAATAATAGCGGGCGAATCAAAATGCGATACATAGTGCAAGATTAATCATTTTTTTTATTTGATTATTCGAATACTATTTTTAGATTTGTCTAAATTAATAATTTGTGTCGTTAAATTATGTATCAGCCCACCTCAACAGAAGAAAACTATCTAAAAGCCATTTATCATCTTTCCAATACAGGAATCAAGAGTGTTAACACATCGTCGATTGCTACATCAATGGAGACAACAGCTGCTTCGGTAACTGATATGCTTAGAAAGTTAGCCAATAAAGAATGGATTAATTACGAAAAATACAAAGGAGTAAAGATTACTCGCAAGGGTGAAAAAGTAGCTTTAGGTATTATCCGTAAGCATCGTTTGTGGGAAGTATTCTTAACAAACATACTTGAATTCGAATGGGACGAAGTGCATCATATGGCAGAGGAATTAGAACATGTTAGCAGCGAAGAGCTAATTAAACGTCTCGATAAATTCCTTGGGCAACCAAAGTTTGATCCGCATGGCGACCCCATCCCTGACCAAACAGGCAAAATGGAGCTGCATGATAAGTTTAATCTATCAGCAGGAGAAACAGGGGAGAAATACATCATCACAGGTGTTACAGATCATAGCACATTGTTTTTAAAACACCTTCGCAAATATGGATTATTACCTGGTGTAACGGTAAGCATAGCCGAAATAATGGATTATGATAAAAGCATGCTATTGAAAATCAACAAAGATAAATTCCATTTAAGTTTAGAAGTTTCAAAAAACATATTAATTAAGAAATATGTCAGCTAAAAACAAAGCATCTCTTTCAGAAGTCCACAGCTCGGTAGATGTAAAATCAGGAATGAGTTTTCGCAAAAAACTATTCGCATTTATTGGTCCTGCTTATTTAGTAAGCGTTGGTTATATGGATCCAGGCAACTGGGCCACAGACATTGAAGGCGGCAGTAGATATGGATACTCATTAATTTGGGTATTGTTATTATCAAATCTAATGGCATTGTTGTTACAAAGTTTAAGTGTTAGGCTAGGCATTGTTCGCGGTCGAGATCTAGCCCAGGCCTCCAGAGAGTTGTATCCCAAATACATCAACTATTTTTTATATGTATTAGCTGAAATTGCTATTGCGGCGTGCGACTTAGCGGAAGTACTGGGAATGGCAATCGGACTTCAATTATTATTTCATATACCCTTGTTTTGGGGAGTAATTATTTGTGCTTTTGATACGTTTATCCTGTTGCTTCTTTTACATTACGGAATACGTAAAATTGAAGCCTTTATCATAACATTAGTTGTTATCATTGGACTTGCATTTTTTGCGCAGGTATTTATAGCTCATCCTGACATTTCAAATATTGCAGGAGGATTCATACCTGGATTTGCTGATGATGGTGCTCTTTACATTGCGATTGCAATTATAGGTGCCACTGTTATGCCGCACAATTTATACTTGCACTCATCACTCGTACAAACGCGTAAGATTGATCGCACTCCAAAAGAAATTAAACGTGCATTAAAATTCAATTTTCTTGATAGCACCATTGCTTTAAACATTGCCTTTTTTGTAAATATGTCGATTTTAGTTGTTGCTGCTACTGCGTTTTTTATGAATGGACAAAAAGACGTGAGTGACATTCGACAAGCGCATTTATTACTTACACCATTATTAGGAAGCACTGTAGCTCCTATTTTATTTGCTGTTGCATTGATTTGCGCTGGACAAAGTTCTACTATTACAGGAACACTTGCAGGACAAATTGTAATGGAAGGCTATTTGAATTTAAGAATAGCGCCTTGGTTGAGAAGACTAATAACACGACTGATTGCTATTGCTCCGGCATTATTTGTAATTTATATTGCAGGTGAAGATGCGACTGGCCCCCTACTCGTTTTTTCTCAGGTCATACTTAGTTTACAGCTAGGCTTTGCTGTTATACCTTTGATTCACTTTGTTAGCGACAAAGAAAAGATGGGAGAATTTGTCATTTCTAAATTAGTAAAATCACTTGCATGGATATGTGCATTGTTAATTGTAACACTTAATTTAAAAATGGTTGGCAACCAACTTCAGCATTGGAATATATTATTGGGATGGCAAAACCCGAAAGTAATCTTTTCAATTTTATTTATAGTTATATCGCTTATTATTTTAGTTTATATCAGCATCTATCCATTCTTTAGTCGTAATCGTGAAAGAACCGTTAATCTGCCACATAAAAAAGATTTAGCTATTGATGACAAAATAATAATGCATCCAAAACGGATAGCATTAGCATTAGACTTTACCAATGCTGATTTATCAGTTATACCACAGGCCTTGCGACAAGGAGGTAAAAATGCTACTTATTATTTAATTCATATTTCAGAAACTGCCAATGCACAATTGTTGGGCACCGAGGCTGGCGATTATGAAACGGAATTGGATTTAGATAATCTTAAAAAATACAAATTGCAAATGGAACAATGGGGTTATCAATGTGAAATAAAAATGGGATATGGCAGGCCACGAAAAGAAATTGCACGCATTGCAAAAGAAAGCAATGCTGATTTATTAGTTATGGGCGCACATGGTCATAAAGGAATTAGCGATTTAATTTTCGGATCTACCATTGATGCAGTAAGACATAATTTAACAATTCCTATATTGGTAGTACGCTGATTAACTATCTTTGCATTGTGGCGACGAAACAGAAGATAAATATAATTAACAGAAGAGCAGGCTTCAACTTTTTCATTTCAGATGAAGTAGAAGCAGGATTACAGCTATCTGGAACTGAAGTCAAAGCTATACGAGAAGGCAAAGCAAACCTTAGCGATTCATTTTGTTATTTTAAAAATGAAGAACTCTGGATAAAGAACCTGCATATTTCTCCCTATGAGCATGGATCGTATGCTAATCATGAACCTAAGCGAGAGCGCAAGTTGCTTTTACACCGACATCAGTTAACCAAATTGCAGAGTAAACTAAAAGAGAAAGGAGTTACAATTATCCCTATCAGTATTCAAGATAATGAAAGAGGATTAATTAAAATCAGAATCGGTATAGCAAAAGGTAAAAAATTATTCGACAAGCGCGAAACACTGAAAAAAGCAGAAGCTAAAAGAGAGATGGGACGCGCGATGAAGAAGTTTAACTAACCTATTCTTTAATTACCCGAATGGATTGCTCATTATCATCACTGATATTTATTAAATACACTCCCCGCCTCCAATCTGTTGAATTGATTTCCTTATTTTCAGACTGTATTTCTTCTCTCAAAATCAACTTCCCGGTGTAATCATAAATACTTAATTGAGCCCCTAAATACGACTTCGGAATTTCGAGATGAAAAAGATTGCGCATCGGATTCGGATAACATTTTATAATTGAAGGATTAGAAGTTAATTCATCAGTTGATGTAAGAGTACATAATCCAGGCATATTAATATCCAACCAATTTATTCTGTCAACAATCCATTTTTTCAATGAATCAAGTTCACCTGCATAAGTAACACCGATGTTATTTATTTCAGGAGCTACGGATGCCTCTCCCAACACATGCCATAATTCAAAATGTCTGACTTGCGCATTCTGAACCAGCAAAGCAACACTATCAATAATTCCAAAAATATGAGCAGTATCAAAAATAGTTTGGCGGTATGATTCATAAGTACAATGCAATTCATCTCGGAAAGAAGAATCTTGCCATAGACGCACATACCAACCGGTTGAATTTACATCCTGACCTTGACAATCATTCAGCTGATAAGCCCATCCTGAGCCGTCAAGGTTTTCAAAAATCGAACAACCATAAATATTCTTCCAAGCCCAATCGAAGTCCCATACAGGACCTGCTTTTAACTTACCACCATTCGAATCTTTATCCTTATGGTAGTAAATACTCTTTTTAAAACCATCTGCATTACGAGAAACTTCATTCATCAGAAAATAATCGATGAATGATTTCACATCCATATAATGACGATATCCTATTGCAGTATCTGTAAAATTCGAGCTGTACAAGGCTGTTTCTAAACTATCCACATAAGAAGCAATATATACTTTTTGTTGCGGCATTATAGCATTTGCATCAGGATAATTATATAAAAAATGTACGTCCATACCAGGATGATTAATTGGAGAATAATTCGATTGAAAACTATTTGAAGGATCCCAAATATTTTGTTCGAGGATATACCCTCCCGTTAGTTCATCGCCTACGGTATCAATTGGATTTAATTTAGCGATGTTAATTCGATTCTTATCGCGCTTAATTTTTTCTCCTAACAAATAAATACCACGATAACTACTATCTACCATTACCTCACAATATCTCATGCTGGTAGAGTAATTACCCATTTCACCAAATAATTGATAAGGTAATAAATTTCGAAGCAAGGAGCGATCTCCATAATGCGACAATAATACCCAATCGTTTTCAGCGGGCATTCCTAATAGGGACACATCATTATTATTTCCTAGTGAATCTCGCGTTTCAATATTATAAGGACGCTGAGGGTAGCTTGATGAAGTTGCCCCGCGTAATTCGATTCCAATATTTCCGCTATAAACATTTGAACTATCAGTTAGGTAAGTGATGTTGCCTGCACCTGCATATTTTATTTCCATGGTGCAATCAATTTTAGTATTCGCAACTATTGCTTGTCCGTTGGTATTGATTAACACCAACGGCAAATCCGAACTTTGGATAAGCAAATTAATATCGTTCACACAAATATTAAACGTTCCTTGCGCACCACCGTAACCGGTAACTTGAATATAAAGCTGTTGTCCTGGAGTTAGATTCTCTAAAATCAAATAAGAATAATAACCCACTCCACCATCATCATCACAGGCTATGATGTGTAAATTATCGCAAGAGTCGCCCACCCAAACACCAACGGAAGAATCGAAAATATTTCCTGAATCAGTTTCAATCGTAAGATTTCCTGAAGGAGGAACAATTGTAGAAAACCAAATTTCAGAACCAGGATTATTAGTACAATTTAAACCTAATCCACTTTGAGGAAAATTAGTATTATCAGAAAACAAACATTGTCCAACAGCAATTGGAATTGCGTTACAAGGATGTCCACCTAATAGAATTGAATTAGTGCAATTAGCCACTGTAGTAAACACAAGTCCTATTGCAGGAGAAGGTCCGTTTTGAAACAATGAATTCCATGATGCATCGAAAAGCTTGTATGTATTTTCGTTCTCATAAGCTCCAGCTGAATAAACTAGCTTTACTCTATCACCACTATCTACTGCAAAAATTACTGAATTACCATAATTCTGTGCACTATAAATTCCAATGCTTGTATCGTTCACCAACACCTCTAAATTGCCGCCATTCCATCCATCACCATAACTATCAAACATTGATATATGATAATTACATGATTGGCTATATCCGAAGGAAAATAAAATAGAAAAGGCAATCAAAGCAATTACCTTTTTTATCAATTTATTAAACAACATGTTGAATTAGATTAATGTTTCTTTTTAAAGTCGCTTAGGTTACCTGAAATAGTTATATGATTACTTCCTTCGTAAGGCATATAAAGCGTTTTAGCAAATGAAATCTGAAGTGCACTTATCTTTAATCCTAATCCCATCGAAAAACCGGATAATCCTTTTTTCTCTGTTAAAGTCAATTCATTTCTACGAAGGAAATTATAGCCTAATCGCAGATTAAAGTTTTTAGAAAACAAAACTTCAATATTCATAATCAAATGATGTATCACTTTGTTACTAGTTGTAATCGTTTGCACTTTCTGTTCGCCGGTTAACGGATCAATTCCGTTTTCATTCGGATTGAGAAAAGATAAATCAAATTTTTGTAACTGCTGACCAATTAACGAAAAACGGAAAGGCGCATTCGTTAGTTTCTTAGAAACACCTAATTGAATTTGCAATGGCAATCTTTCGGACGCTCCACCTTCGAACTTTTTTAATTGTGTTCCAAAATTGCGCACCACAAAGGCGGCAGTAAAATTCTTTCTTGCGAGATAATAATTGATTCCTATATCGGCAGCCAAAGCATTTGATGTATTTCCTAAACCCAAATTGGAAAAAATTCCTTTCACAGAAACACCTAAGTTTAAAGTGCTATCCAACTGCTTCGACCATATTAGTCCAATAGCATTATCAGAAGCCTTGAACTCTCCTATTATATTTGCTGCCGCATCCGTTTGATTGAAAGTTCCATAATTTGCATTATGAACATACCCTCCAATCATACCAAAGCGTTTGGTCTTTTGCGCATATACAAAATCGCTGTAAGCAATATCTGAAGCATAACCCACATAACTAACTGAAAATTGTTTTTCGATTGTTGAGAATAGCTGCCCCGGATTATAAACTATCAAGGATACATCTTCGGCAGGAGTAGCAATTGCGCTTCCACCTAAAGCAGCGGCGCGAGAAGTTGTATTGAAATTTAAAAAATTAAATGCTGACAGTGCACCTGATTGCCCAAAAGAAGTTTGAGCAATCAATAATAGCATTCCTCCTATCAGATTAATTTTTCTCATTGAACTACTAATATAGAGGGAATTTTTCCATAAACGTATTAACGTCGCCTCTCACCTTCTCAATTACTTTTTCGTTGGTATGATTCATTAATACTTTATCAATTAAAGAAACGATTTTTTTCATTTGGGTTTCTTTCATGCCGCGCGATGTTATTGCTGGCGTACCAATACGAATACCTGATGTTACAAATGGACTCTTATCATCATAAGGAACCATATTTTTATTAATAGTAATATCCGCTTTCACCAACGCATTTTCTGCTTCGCGTCCTGTGATATTTTTGTTTCGAAGGTCAATCAACATTAAGTGATTATCTGTTCCTCCTGAAATAATATGATATCCTAAATCAGTAAATGCTTTAGCCATTGCTTGCGCATTTTTCACTACTTGAATCGTATACTTCAAATACTCATCGGTTAATGCTTCTCCGAAAGCCACTGCTTTAGCAGCAATCACATGTTCTAATGGACCTCCTTGTATACCAGGAAACACAGCAGCATCTAATAAGCTACTCATCGATTTAATTTCTCCTTTGGGAGTTGTAATGCCGTAAGGATTTGGAAAATCTTTACCCATCATAATTAGTCCACCGCGAGGACCACGAAGAGTCTTGTGAGTTGTAGTAGTTACAATATGACAATAAGGAAGCGGATCATTTAAAATACCCTTTGCAATTAATCCAGATGGGTGAGAAATATCTCCCAACAATAATGCACCTACTTTATCTGCTATCTTGCGCAAGCGAACATAATCCCAGTCACGCGAATAAGCAGAAGCACCGCAAATAATTAATTTGGGAAGTTCTTTTTTAGCGAGCTTTTCTACTTTGTCATAGTTGATAAGACCTGATTCCTTTTCAACCCCGTAAAAACATGGTTTGTACAACTTGCCAGAATAATTAACAGAGGAACCATGTGTTAAGTGACCACCATGCGACAGATCAAATCCCATGATTTTATCTCCTGGATTTAATATTGCAAGCATAACAGCTGCATTAGCCTGAGCTCCTGAGTGAGGCTGCACATTCGCCCATACAGCACCAAATAATTCCTTTGCACGGTCGATAGCAATTTGTTCTACCTGATCGACAATTTCGCAACCACCATAATAACGCTTTCCTGGTAGTCCTTCAGCATATTTATTTGTCAAGCATGAACCAGCTGCCTGCATTACTTGTTTGGAAACAAAATTTTCAGAGGCGATTAACTCTATTCCGTGACGCTGGCGTTTTAACTCTTTTGTAATCAGATTAAAAATCTGCGTGTCTTTCTTTATCATAACTGTGATGTATTAACTAAAATCAATTTCTGTACTATCTCCAATATTTAAACTTTGACTAAATCCTTTCAAATAAGCGTCGCTACCAATTACACTTTGTTGCAATATAGCAGTCTCTAACTGCGAATAAGAACCTATAATTGAATTGCTTACAATAGAATGTCGAACAATCGTATTATCACCAATCGAAACATTCGGACCAATGATTGAATCACTAATATCGCAGTTTGGAGCAATGCTTACTGGATGGATAATGATTGTATTACTGTAATTGTATTTTTTATTGGAAATATTCTTATCGTAACTTAACAAAGTTGCATTTGTTTCAAGCAGATTGTTTTTACCTCCGCAATCGAACCAATTACCAACTTGAAAAGTAGATAACTTCTCTCCTGCCTGCACCATTCGCTGAATACCCATAGTTAAATTAAATTCATCATTGTAGCGAATGTCATTCTTTATTAAATGATCGAGCGCTTCCATTAACAAAAATCCATTTTTTATATAGTATATTCCAACTAAAGCTAAGTTCGACTTCGGTATTAATGGCTTTTCTTCCAACTTCCTAATAAATCCTTGATCATCGATTTCTGCTACACCAAATTGCCTTGGATCATCAACTTTTTTAATTCCTAAAGCAGAACAAGGTGATGAAACAATAGCATGTAAATCATAATCGATAATTGTATCGCCTAAAACAATCAATAATTCATCGTCATGACTTATTAAATCCTTGGCCATCCACACTGCCTGACCTGTTCCTTCGCGAGGTTCTTGAATAACAAAAGAGGATTTTAAATGAGGGTATTTATTTTTTACATAATCTTCAATCTTGTCACCTAAGTACCCTACAATAAATATAAATTCCTTGTAACCGCCCTCAATTAGATAATCAACTATATGTGAAAGAATTGGCTTACCTGCTACAGGCACCAATGCTTTAGGTTGAGTATGTGTATGCGGTCTTAACTTACTGCCAATTCCCGCAACAGGTATAATTATTTTCATTTGACAGTGGTAAAAATATAAAAATCAACTATGCAAACCATCTATTAGGAACTTTCTTTATTAACCTTATACAATTGATATTTTGTTCAAAAAAGGATAGCAAAAGCAGTAATACGTCCTTATCAAATCTTAAATTTGTAAAATGAAGTTTTTTAAAATCATTTTTATCATTTTACTACTTCCCATTGTGCTTGCCTTATTGAACTATTGGTGGATCGCTTATGTAGGGAGTAAAATGATTTTAGATGGAAATGCCGAAAAGTTAAAAAATCGATATGTTTTAGTATTAGGAGCTGGTAAAGAATACAGAATGGGAAAGCGACCAAACTACTTCTTCAATGGCAGAGTCGATGCAGTTGTAGCGCTACGTAAATCGCAGCCGAATTGTAAAATTATTATTAGCGGAATTTCAGATGGTAATCATTATGATGAAGCGAACGATTTAAAAAAGGAATTGTTAACAAGAGGCGTTAAAGACACTTTAATTACTTTAGATTCTGATAGTAAAGACACCCATGCTTCTTTAAAAATGTTTAACAAGAATTATTTGTATCAGCCCGTTATCATTATTAGTCAAAAAGCACATCTTTGCAGAGCATTGTGGATGGCCAAACAGATGAATATTAACGCTGTTGGATACAATGCTGAGGGATGGCCCAAAAGAGAACCAAATTGGTTTTTAATACGGGAAATAGGAGCAAGAGTAAAAGCAACATTAGAAATATTCTTTTAAAATGAAAAACAGAATTACCGAATTATTCAATATAGAGTATCCCATCATTCAGGCTGGAATGATCTGGTGCAGTGGATGGCGTTTAGCCGCAGCCGTTAGTAATGCTGGTGGATTAGGAATTATAGGTGCAGGCTCAATGTACCCAGATGTTTTAAGAGTGCATATTCAAAAGTGTAAAGTAGCAACTAAAAATAATTTCGCTGTTAACCTACCCTTACTTTACCCAAATATTGATGAACATATTGCTATCATAATCGAAGAGAAAGTCCCAATTGTATTCACCTCTGCCGGTAATCCCGCAACATGGACCAACCACTTAAAATCACATGGAATAAAAGTGGTACATGTTATTGCTAATACAAAATTTGCTTTAAAAGCAGAAGCAGCAGGTGTTGATGCGATAGTTGCCGAGGGATTTGAAGCTGGTGGACATAATGGTCGCGAAGAAACGACTACACTTTGCTTAATACCGCTTATACGCGATGCAGTTAAATTACCTTTAATTGCTGCTGGTGGCATTGGAGACGGACGTGCAATGCTGGCTTGTTTTGCATTAGGCGCTGAAGGGGTTCAAGTAGGAACCAGGTTCGTAGCGAGTGAAGAATCATCAGCTAATGAAGCATTCAAAAACAGAGTGATTACTATGAATGAAGGTGATACAGCATTAGCATTAAAGAGCCTAACCCCTGTGCGATTAATCAAGAATGAGTTTTATCAAAAAATTGACGAAGCCACCCAACATGGAGCAAGCAACGATGAACTGAAGGAAATACTTGGAAGAGCAAGAGCAAAGAAAGGAATGTTTGAGGGTGATATGATGGAAGGGGAATTAGAAATTGGACAAGTAGCCACTAATTTCAAATCAATAAAACCAGCAGCAGAAATATTAACAACAATGTGGGCTGAGTTTATTAACGAAAAGAAAAAACTACAAGAATTAAGCATCGATTAACTATGATAAATTTTGAGAAATTCGAATTAGCCAATGGATTGAAAGTGATTGTTCACGAGGACAAAAGCACTCCGCTGGTTGCAATGAATATTTTGTATATGGTTGGCGCAAGGGATGAAGATCCTGAGCAGACGGGCTTTGCTCATTTATTTGAGCATTTGATGTTTGGAGGTTCTATTAATATTCCAAGCTACGACGAACCATTACAGAAAGCTGGTGGAGAAAATAACGCCTTTACTAACAATGATTTTACGAATTACTATTTAACAATTCCTGCGGCAAATCTTGAAACGGGATTTTGGCTGGAGTCAGATAGAATGTTAAGCCTTGCTTTCACGGAAAAAAGCTTAGAAGTGCAACGTAATGTAGTCGTTGAAGAATTTCGCCAGCGATATTTAAATCAGCCTTATGGTGATGCCTGGTTAAAACTGAGACCGTTGGCTTACAAAGTTCATCCATATCAGTGGGCCACCATTGGTAAAGAAGTATCTCATATTGAAAATGCAAACTTACAAGATGTAAAAAACTTCTTCAAAAAATGGTATGCGCCTAACAATGCAATATTAACGTTAGCGGGTAACTGTTCAGTTGAAAAAGCAAAGGAGCTTTGTAAAAAATGGTTTGAACCTATTCCTTCTGTTAATCTGATAGAACGAAACCTTCCCAAAGAACCTAAACAAACAGAAATGCGTCGTTTAGAGATAAAAGCAGATGTCCCATCCGATCAATTATACCTTGCATTTCATTGCTGCTCGAGGTATGACAACGATTTTTATGCAACAGATTTACTAAGCGATGTTTTATCTAGAGGAAAATCATCGAGACTCTATCAGCAATTAGTAAAAGACAAAAAGCTTTTTACAGATATTGGTGCTTACATGCTTGGCGACTTAGATGATAGTTTAATTCTGATAGAAGGTAAAATTTGTGATGGCGTGAATCCTAAAGATGCAGAGGATGCTGTTTTTTATGTGATTGAAGAATTAAAGAAAGGTATATCCGACAAAGAATTGGAGAAAATTAAAAACAAGACCTATTCTAGCCTTCTGTTTTCAGAAATGAGTATTGCCAACAAAGCATTAAACCTAGCTTACTTTGAAATGTTAGGAGATGCTGATTTAGCGAACCAGCAAGAAACAATATATAATTCAATTAAATCATCTGATATATTATCAATTTCCAATTCTGTTTTAACCAAAGAAAATTGTTCCGTTTTAACTTATTTATCAAATCATCATGCTTAATAGAATAAACGCACCGGAATTAACTATATCAGGCAACTTAGAAATAGTAGATGCCATTGTTGATAAATTAAACAATGGAACTCCGTATATAACTACTAATTCAGGGACACAGGAAGTCATTAAAATTGATTTGGTATTTGAGGCTGGATCTGCTTATAGCACGCACCCAATAATTGCTAACACATGCAACCGACTAATTGAAGAAGGAAGCGGGAAATTTTCATCCGCTGAGATTTCAGAAATGCTGGATCAATATGGATCTTACTTTGTTACAGAAGCAGGAAATGAATTTGCTACATTATCATTCTACACTACTGGGAAATTTATTCATCAGACGCTGCCTGTTTTAAAAACAATCCTTACAGAACCCACATTTTCAGAAGAAGAGATTGAAACCTATAAAATGCAGGGCAAACAACGACTTGCTATCAACCTTAACAAAGTTGATTTTTTAGCTAGAAGAAATTTTTTGAATACAATTTATGGGGACAATCATCCACTAGGAATTATGTCGAAGTCAGAGGACTTTGATATGTTAAACAAAGAAGCTTTACTAGAATTTTACCACAACAATTATCGCAACAAACTGAGAGCTGTATTTGTTGCAGGGAAATTATCTTCGGAGCATGAAACTGCTATTAAAAACCTAATTGAAGAATTGAATTTCAACCACTCAAATATTAACAATGTTGTAGAAGATAAAATATTAAATCCTAAAACAACATATATTAATAAGAAAGATAGCATACAGTCAGCCATCAGAATTGGCAAAAAAATGTTTAATAGAAAACATGTCGACTACTTCGATTTTTCTATTTTGAACACCATTTTAGGTGGCTACTTTGGCTCTCGTTTGATGTCGAATATCCGAGAAGACAAAGGATTTACTTATGGTATAGGATCAGGTTTGGCAACAGATATCAACGACGGTTATTTTTTCATTACAACAGAAGTTGGGTCTAATGTAGCCAATGATGCACTGAAAGAAATTTATTTTGAGGTGGAGCGACTTCAAAACGAAATTGTTCCTGAGGAAGAACTGAACCTAGTAAAAAACTATTTATTTGGCAGCTTCCAACGCAGCATTGATGGTGTTTTTGCCCTATCAGAAAGACACAAAACCTTGCACTTGAACAACTTAACTGCTGAGCATTACTTAAACTACATCAGCAGACTTAAAAGTATAACTGCTGACGATATTCGTATGTGCGCTAAAAAACACCTTGAAAAAGCATCATTTAGCGAGGTAGTTGTTGGTCCTTAAAGTATTTGTTTTTTAATTCTTCATTTCGTAAATTTGGCTACACGCAATTGACCAAAAACAATAGTACCAATTTACTATGAAAAAATTACTGAGTATTATCCTACTCTTGCTATGCATTGGTGTAGTTGAATCATTTGGATCTCACTTAATGGGGGGTGAGGTTACATGGGTTTGTAAAAAATCAGGACCAAACGTAGGGAGATTTAAATTTACCGTAAAACTTTACCGTGATTGTAACGGGATTCCTGCACCGGCTACCGTTAACTTACAATCCAACGCACCTGGATTGGGCGGCGGAATTAACTGTCCTCAAATTTCACAATTGGATTTATCTCCTGTAGGTACTCCAGGTCAAACTATTCCATGTCCAACTTGTGCAACACCGGGGGGCCAACTTAATGCAGTTCTTGAGTGTATTTATGAGTCAGGATGGATAACTATTACAGGAGTTCCACCTGCAACAGGTTGGTATTTTTATTATTCGGATTGTTGTCGTAATACTGGAATCACCAACCTTGCACCAGGTGGTGGTGGTGATTTTATCTTAAGGGCATTAATGTTTCCTTACAATGCGACCAATACCAATCCATGCTACGACTCATCACCCCGCTTTGCCGAACGACCACAATTAGCGACAATGGTGGGGAACGTCACTACCTACTCTTCAAATGCGGTAGATGAGGAAGGAGACTCATTGTATTACGAGTGGGGCCGCCCATTAGATGGCACAACTTATCCAGGAACAAATTATCCGTTTGTAGGTGGTTATACCTACAACAATCCATTACCCAGTCCTACACAAAACCCAGCCAATCAATCTGCACAACTGGATCCAAATTCTGGTATTGTTTCCTTCTTGTCATTTACTCAAGGGTCATTTGTTACTGTAACAAAAGTATCGGCTTACCGATGTGGAATAAAAATCGCTGAAGTTTATCGTGAGATTCAAATTACCCTAATTCCGAATCGAACAGTTGCCTACAGTAGTGGGTTAACTGGTTTAAATACTCCTCCAGATGTAGATACGACCATCATATTTACCTATGGATTCCAAAAAGGTGGTATCAATCAATATGTCGATACTGTTTACGCTGGTGATACTATTTTTACGACCATTCAGGCAACCGATTTTGAATATGTAGGAAACACAACCTCTACTATGCCACAGAGTGTTTCATTTGATGTAACAGGGATTCAACTTGACACTACAGAATCTGCCAATACAGGTCGATGTCCGTTTCCACCTTGTGCCTATTTGACCAATATATCTGGAGTAGGTACAACAGTCCCCACAGGGTTTGGTCTCTTCAATAATACAATTAATTTTAATTGGAGAACTGATTGTAATCACCTTGCTAAAACAGTTGGCTGCGTCCGGCTTTCCAACACATACAATTTCGTAGTTAAAGCATTTGATAGTTTTTGTCCTTCGCCAGCAGTAAACTTCTTTACGCTCTCCATTGTTGTTTTGGCACCACCTGAAATGAAAGCATCCACTTTGTACTGTGCCGATGTGCAACCAAGTGGAAAAGTGACTTTATCGTGGGATATTCCACTTGATACTGGATTACAAGACACAGTAAAATATTTCAGAAAACATTATATCTACCGTGCAATTGGAGCGGGTCCGTTTGCATTAGTTGATAGCGACAGTGTTGCTACTAATTTAGTTTGGACCGATAACAATGTGAATGCTAATACTAGTTCGGTAAAATATTTTTTAGAAACCAAATCAGGTTGTGATTTATTAGCAAGACCTCAAACAGATACACTTTCAACGATGTATCTTCAGGTTTCACAAGTAGGAACAAACGCGAGTTTATCTTGGAATCCATTAGGCACTCCAACAAACCCAGCAGGTTCGCATCCTAAATATTATGTTTATAAAGAGCAGCCCGCCGGATCAGGAATTTTTAATTTGATTGATTCAACATCCAATACTAATTACCTTGATCCAATAACTGTTTGTAATGATTCGATTAACTATTACATCCGACTTCACAATGACTTAAGAGGATGTGACTCTAGATCGAATATTAATGGAGCCAGATTAACTGCATCTGCTCCAACCATCAATCCGCCATCATTGCGTTGTGTTAGTGTTTTGCCGAATGAAGATATCCAGCTAAGCTGGGTTGGAACACCAGATACAGCTGGGATATTTGCTGAATATAAAATTTATCATGCACTTGCAAAAGCAGGTCCTTATACTCAAATCGGAACAGTCTCCAGTTACGGATCTAATACGTTTACTCATATAGGCGCGCAAGGAAATTCACAACCTCATTTTTATTACATACGAACTAAAGCTGGTTGCGATGTAACAACTACGTTCGACTCTCCTACTACATCAGATAGTTTATCATCGATTAAATTAAACTTAAATAATGCAACTGTTGGCTTTGCTGATTTATCGTGGAATGCACTACGAGTACCATTGCCACCTACGAGTAGTGGACAATATAAAGTTTACAGAAGAGTGGTTCCAAGTTTACCATGGGTGTTAAGAGGCACAACTGCTGCACTTACTTTCAGAGATACGATCACTCTTTGTGATACAACTATTCAATACAAAGTTGAAATTGCAGATGCTTCCGGATGTATATCTACCTCTTCGGATTCTGCAAAACAATTCACATCAATAGGTGACATTCTCGATAATCCATCACTTCGTTGTTTGGCAGTTCAACCTAACGGTGATGTACAGCTGACATGGGTAGCTCCATCAGATCCTGATAATTTCTTCTCGAAATATCAAATCTATTCTGCTTCAGCATTGGTAGGACCTTATACTTTAATTGGAACCGTAAACAGTTATGCAACTACTTCATGGTTACACGTAGGTGCGAGCGCAAATGGAGCATCTAAATATTACTATTTGAAAACCCTTTCGGGATGTACAGGACTTGCAGATAACGGAAGTACAGGAGACACTTTAGCATCTATTTATTTAACTGTTAGCAACGCTACACTAGGTAGTGCAATTCTAAACTGGAATGCGATGAGAAATCCATTGTTAGCTACATCAAGTGGAACCTATATCGTCAAAAGAAGATCAACTGGAGTTGGTGCTTATACTCAAATTGGAACAACAAGTAGTCTAAACTATACAGATAATATAACCACTTGTAACATTCCTTACGAATACACTATCGAAATAGCGGACAATGCGCCGTGTACATCGGTATCGTCGGCTGCAAACGGAATATTTACCTATATAGGAAATGTAGTTGCTAATCCTGATTTACGTTGTGTTAGCGTTCAAGCAAACGGACAAATTCAATTAAGTTTTATACCTCCTGCTGGTTCAAGTACAAACTTTAATGAGTTCGAAATATGGAGAGATAACGGCGCTGGATTTACGAAATTAGATTCTGTTTCTAGCTTTGCAGCTACTACCTATTTAGATGCTACTGCTAACGGAAATAACCAATCTTACAGTTATTACCTTCTCACACAATCAGGTTGTACAGGTCAAATTAACAGTGCGGCGAATTCACAAA
>CALQOD010000046.1 GCA_943332105.1 Chitinophaga pinensis
GGGATGTAACGGGATCACAACCAGCAATGCCAACTTTAGCTTGTTATGAGACAGCATCATTTAACTCTTCGACATGTGCTTGGGATATCACCGGTTCTCAACCTGCTGCTCCAACAACATTAGCATGTTATGAAACAGCATCATTTAACTCTTCGACATGTGCTTGGGATATCACCGGTTCTCAACCAGCAATGCCAACATTAGCATGTTATGAAACAGCATCATTTAATTCATCGACATGTGTTTGGGATGTAACTGGTTCTCAACCTGCAATGCCAACATTAGCATGTTACCAAACAGCAACTTTTGATACTGATGAATGCGAATGGGATGTTGATGGAGACCAACCGTCTGCTCCAACTGGATTAGCATGTTACCAAACAGCAAGCTTCAATACTACATCATGTTCATGGGTAGTAACAGGTATAGCGGCTCCAGCAATCGTAACTACTGAATCTGTATGCGATACTTATACATGGACTGCTAACGGTCAGACGTATACGCAATCGGGAACTTATAACTATAATTCAAATTGTCAGGATTACACATTACACTTAACAATCAACAATACACAGACATACTATGTAGATGCTGATGGTGACGGATATGGTAATGCTGCAACTTCAACAACATCATGCACAGGTGCGCCTGTAAATTATGTAAATAACTCTACAGACTGCGATGATAATTCATCAACCGTATATCCTGGTGCAACAGAAATCTGTTCAAATAATATTGATGACGATTGCGATGGTCAAATAGATGAAAACTGCGTGTGTACAAATCCTTCAACAGCAAATGCAGGAAGTACCCTGAATGCATGTCAAGGAGTGGCTATTGCATTAAACGGGTCTATTGGCGGAGGAGCAACTTCTGCAACATGGTCAACATCTGGAACTGGTACATTCTCAAATGCAAATGCATTAAATGCTACTTATACTCCATCAGCTGCAGATGCTACTTCAGGCTCAGTAACGTTAACATTAACAACTAATGCTATTCAGCCGTGCAATCCAGCAACCAGTTCAATTACAGTTAACGTTAATGCTATACCAGCTAACGCGGGATCTATTACTGGTCAGGTAAATATTTGTAAGCCATTAAGCAATGTGTTTACTTATTCTATTGCACCAGTAGTTGGAGCATCATCATACACATGGACAGTTCCTGCAGGTGTATCAATCCAAGGATCTGCAACAGGAAATAGTATCTCCGTAAAATTTGTTGATGCCTATGTTCAACCAGGTTTAAATGGTAATATCTGCGTAACTGCAAACAATTCTAACAGCTGTTTCACTTCACAAGCATCTTGCTTAACAATCTCTGTTAACGTTTCTGCTCCTAATCAACCAGCATCTATTGTTGGGCCTTATACAGCTTGTCCGGGAGATTCTGGAAATTATTCAGTTCCTACTGTAGCGAGAGCATCGGTTTACAACTGGACAAATCCATCGAATACAACATTGGTATCAAGCAACGCTAACAATATTCGAATTGCATATGGACAAGCATTCAGCAGTGGACCAATTACTATTACCATTTCTAACTCATGTGGTGTAAGCAATATGCGTATCAGAAATGTTTCTCCTACAGTACTTGCAGCTCCAGATTCAATCTTTGGTCAGCGTGATAGCATGTGTACTGTAACGAATACCAGAACATATACTATCAATAAAGTAAGCGGTGCATTAAGTTATGTTTGGACAGTACCAGCAGGAACATCGATTGTTGGAAACTCAACTGATACATCGATTGTAGTTGACTTCTCTAGTGGATTATTCACTTATGGAAAAATTACAGCAGCAGGGATAAATGCTTGCGGTGCTGGAAATGCAAAAATTACATACTTGAATTCTTTCGAATACAAAGATTCTGCTTGTATTACCTATACTTTACCTTGGAGTAATGTTGTAACAGCATCAGGTGACTATAGTCATGTTTACAGCGGAAGCACAGGATGTGACTCAACAGTTATTGCTCACATTACTATCTTCATGCCTACAAGCAGTGAGTTTACTGCAACAGGTTGCAACAGTTATTTATTACCTTGGAGTACTACGGTAACAAGTAGTGGCGACTATACACATAACTACTTAACAACAAAAGGATGTGATTCATTAGTAACGGCTCATATTACAATTACGAATTCAACAAGTAATACAACAGTTGCAAGTTCATGTGACAATTATACATGGTCGGTTAACAGTAGTGTCTATACGCAGTCAGGTAATTACTCCTCAGTGACTGGATGTCATACAGAAATACTTCAATTAACAATTACTCCATCTACAACACAAAGCACTAGTGCATCTGCGTGCGATAGTTATGTATGGGCTGTTAACAGCACAACATATACGCAATCGGGAAGCTTTACTGCGGTGGTTGGATGTGTAACGAAAGTATTAAACCTGACAATCACTAATTCAACAACCAACTCAACCAGCATTAGCAGATGTGATAGCTATGTATGGTCGGTAAACGGAACTACTTATACTCAGAGTGGAACGTATTCATCAGTTAGTGGATGTAATACAGAAATCATCAACTTAACGATTACGCCATCAAGCGTTGTAAATACTAGTTTAACTGAATGTACATCGTACACTTGGTCAGCTAACGGTAACACCTATACGCAATCAGGCAACTACACTTCAGTAAGCGGATGTGTTACAACGATACTTCATCTGACAGTAATTCCAGCAACTAGTAATTACGCTGCATCTGTATGTGATTCTTATAACTGGAATATCAACGGAGCTACTTACACTCAATCTGGTGTTTACTCAGCTATTACTGGATGTCATACCGATATCTTAACATTGACCATCACTCCAAGTACAAGTAATTCAACAAGTATAAATGTTTGTGATAGTTATACGTGGTCAGTAAATAGTCGAACATATACACAGTCAGGAACCTATTCATCAGTGAATGGATGCCATACTGAAATATTAAATGCTACTATTAATCCTACAATCACTTATTATGCTGATGCTGATGGCGACGGTTATGGTATCTCTTCAACATCAGTAAGCAATTGCATAGGTGCTCCTTCAGGATACGTTGCATTAGCGGGTGATTGTGATGATAACAACAACACAATTCATCCGAATGCAGTTGAGATTTGCTTCAACAACATTGATGAAGATTGCGATGGATTAATTGATGAAAATTGTATCTGTTCAAATCCTCCAACAGCTTATGCAGGCAGCAACTTAAATGCATGTCAAAGCCAAGTAGTAAACTTAAATGGCACTATTGGTGGCGGAGCTACAACAGCAACATGGTCTACATCGGGTACGGGAACATTCTCTCCAAATGCAACAACATTAAATGCTACTTATACTCCTTCATTAGCTGATGCTACAGCAGGAACAGTTACGTTAACATTAACAACAGATGCACCGGTACCATGTACTCCTGCAACAAGTTCTATCACAGTTAATGTAACACCACTTCCTATTAATGCAGGTGCTGTGAGCGGTTTAGGTGATGTTTGTGCACCAGGATCTAGTCTATTTGAATACTCAATTGCACCAGTTGCCGGAGCTGCAAGCTATACGTGGACAGTCTCTGCAGGAATTCAAATTATTGGTAATGCAACTGGAGTAAGTATCGGAGTTAAATTTATCGACGCTTATGTTCAGAATGGATTAACAGGTCAGATTTGCGTGAAAGCTAACAACAGCAATGGATGTGCTAACGCTGTACAATCTTGTATGAATATATCTGCTCAAGTAACTACTCCTGCTAATCCACCATCAATATCAGGGCCTCAATCAGCTTGTCCTGGTGATATTGCAACATATTCAATTAACGCTGTAAGTAGGGCATCTAGTTATAACTGGACATTCCCATCGGGAACATCTGTCTTATCAGGTGGAAATCACAATGTCATCACTGTACAATATCCACAAAACTTTACAGGTGCGTCATTAGTAGTAATGGCAACAAATGCTTGCGGATTCAGCAGTACACGTACAAGAAATGTATCTGTAAACAACTTATCATCTCCTAGAAGTATTTCAGGACCAGAAGAGGGTTTATGCGGAGCAACGAATGCAGTATATAGTGTTCCAACTGTTAGTGGTGCAACTAGTTATACATGGACTGTTCCAGCAGGTGCTACATTTACTGGTAATGCTAATGGTAATTCAATTGTAGTTAATTACTCTGGTGCAACAGTAGGTTCTGGAAATGTAACAGTAGCTGCGGTAAACAATTGCGGTACTGGTTCAGTTCGTAGTATGGCAGTAAAGTTAATTCCAGGAACGCCAGGAAGTATAAATGGAGCAACAACAGTATGTACTAATAGCACTGAAAATTATTCAATCGGTACTGTTCAAGGAGCATCAAGCTATACATGGACAGTCCCAGGAGGTGCAAGTATTATAAGCGGACAAGGGACAAAATCTATTTCAGTTGTTCATGCTTCAGTAGCTTCTGCTAATGGTATTGTAACTGTGAAAGCAAGCAACAGTTGTGGATTATCTAATGTGAAAGTAAAATCAGTAAACAATCTTTCTTGCCCTCGTAACGGACAAACAGGAACAATGGCAATGGTTGCTTATCCAAATCCATCGCACGATATTTTAAATGTAGAATTTGCGACAGACAACGATGAAACAACAACACTACGAATGATTGATGCTGCTGGCCGTTTGATTCATACAGAAACAATTAACGCCATAGCAGGTTCCAATAGAACAAGTATTCAGGTTTCTGATTTCGCAAAAGGAGTTTACTTATTACAATTAGAATCAAACAATAAACTTGAGAAATTGAGAGTAATTGTTGAATAAATATTAAATTTAAAATAACGTTAAAGGGCAAACATTTATGGTTGCCCTTTTTTGTTTTAATACACTTACATTTGTACTTAGTATTAAAACATTAAGATATGAGAACAATACTTTTAACAACACTATCATTGATAGTTTTCAACTTATCAGTCCAAGCTCAGTACATTAACAACTTAAGCATCTACCCTGCTAATCCGACAAGCAATGATAGCGTTTACTTTATTGGATCTTGTTATTTTCAATCTGGTTCATGTAACGACAAAACATTATCATTCGGAATTAACAATGATAACATTACTTGTAATGCAATACACTGTATTGGTTTGGCCACCTATATTTGTTATGATACTGACACTTTTTCAGCAGGGAAACTAGCAGCAGGTAATTATACATTTCATTATAATTTAAATAGTGGTTATGGAATTACACCCTGCACCCCAAGCATTGTACCAGGCCCTACTGATTCTTTAAATTTTACAGTTACTGCAGCATCGGGAATCAGCAATACATCTTATCAGGAATTTATATTTGGTCCGAATCCATGCAAAAACTTTTTAGAAATAAAATATTATAGCAACGAAGAAAAGCAAGTTTCAATTATTGATATGGCAGGAAAAGTTTGTTTACAAGAAGTTAAAGCAGGAAACAATATACAAATCAGCACAAATGATATTGCTTCTGGCTTGTATCTATTAAAGTCACAATCAAAAACAACAAATTATGCATCGAAATTATTCTATAAAAATTAAATACATCAACCTATTTTACTATCTTGTAATGTGATATTTGATTTTAAATGCTAACTAAAACGAATTCGATAATTTATTTAATAAGCCAGCCTGTTATAATAACAGATATGGATTTTAATTTTGTTGAGTTCAATAATGCAGCACAAAATTTATTTTTATTAAGCGAGCAAACCTTACAAGGTTCAATTTTGAATTTTATTAGTTGCAATAAAAATGATTTAAATCTACTTATCGAATCAAAAAAGAGTTCCTTAGAAAACATTCAGTTAAAAAATGTTGGTAAAATGCTTTATGAAAAAAAATGGGTGCTTAAAGGGAGTAAATACGAAATCAACAATGAAGAGCAAGGCTATTGTTTTATTTTAGAAAAAGAGACTGACGAGAAAATAAAATCAATAGAAAGAGAAAGAGATTTTTACAAAGAGCTTCTAGATAATATGCCTGCAGATGTTGGTGTATTCAATGAAGATCAAAAATATCTTTATATCAATCCCCATGCTATTAAAGATCCGGAAATGCGCAAATGGATGATAGGGAAAGATGACTTTGATTATTGCAAAGCAAGAAATATCCCTACCATTATCGCAGAGGACAGACGCGAGAAATTTATAGATTTGATCAGAAACAAATCGACTTATTATTCTTTTGAAGAAACCAATGAGCGAAATAATAGTGCATCACATAACCTTCGCATCATTTATGGATTTTACAATGAAGATGGTAGTTTTAAATATGCACTTGGTTATGGTATCAATATCGACCAATTAAAAAACTATGAACTTATCAATTTTCGTCAGCAGTCGGCGATTGAAATTTCAAATGATGGAATTGCGCTTTTAGAAAACACAGGAGAATACACCTATGTAAATAAATCGCTGGTAAAAATGCTTGGTCTTAAATCACCAAGTGATATGATTGGCAAAAAATGGACGGCATTTTTTCCTGAATCAGAAATAAATCATTTATCAAGCGAAGTATACCCTATTTTATTAGAAAAGAAATTCTGGAAAGGAGAAGCGCGTGGATATAAATACAATTCAAATGAAAAACTGATTGTAGAGTTAACTATGAACTTAATGCCCGACAATGGTATTGTATGTATTTGTCGTGATGTTACTGAACGAAAGCAACAAGAAGAGCAGTTAAAACGATTAGCACTTGTGGCAAGCAAAACAAATAACATGGTTATTATAGCCGATGCTGATTCGAAAATTGAATGGGTGAATGAATCCTTTACTAACACTACCGGCTATACGCTAGAAGATGTTGTAGGAAGAGAGCCAAGAACCATCTTCAACGGACCAGAAACAGATGCGTTAATCATTGAACGATTAAGAAAAACGGAACTGGAGAAAACATCATTTGCAGGAGAAAAACTATCCTATAAAAAAGATGGCAGCACCATCTGGGTCTATTTGATGGCGAATCCTATTTTTAATGACGAAGGAAAAATAACCAATTGGGTATCGGTAGAAACAGATATCACACCAATAAAAAATGCAGAGTTGTTATTTCAAAATGCATTGATAAAAGAAAAAACATTAAGCGATTTAAAATCACAGTTTGTTTCATTGGCTTCTCATGAATTCAGAACACCTTTAGCAGAAATCATGACTAGTATAGAAATTATTAAAGTAGTTTTAGAAAAAGAAAAAGCCATTTATCCAGAAAGAATTGATGTACATTTAGAACGATGTATTGAAGAAGTTCAACGACTCACATCGATTATGGATAATGTTTTAATTTCCGGAAAGATGCAGTTGGGCAAAATGCCTTTTGAACCATTGACGCGTGATTTCATCTCTTTCTTTAATGAAGTCTTGAAGAATTTTCAAATGATTTTTCCTGAGCAATCAGTAAACTTTAAGAATAGTTATGAATCAATTGAAATGTCGTTTGATGGTAAACTAATGGATCATGCATTGAATAATATTCTTAATAATGCAAATAAATATTCCCCAAAGGATTCATCCATTAGTGTTGAATTAGTAGATCAAGAAGAATCGATTCTATTAACGATTACCGACTGTGGAATTGGTATTCCTGAAGAGGAACAAATACATTTATTCAGCTCGTTTTTTAGAGCATCGAATACCATTTCATACCATGGTACGGGGCTCGGACTTGGAATTGTGAAACAATTTATCGAAATTCACAATGGAAATGTAATCATAGAAAGCAAAATTAATAAAGGATGTAAAGTAATTATTACTTTACCAAAAAAAACAAACCAATTATAAAATGGATAAATTATTAGTTATTGAAGATGATTTGATTTTAAGAGAAAATCTAAAAGAACTATTAAGTATTCATGGTTATGATGTTTCTACTGCATGTGATGGCGAAGAAGGCTTACATGCGATAAAATCGATGAACCCTAGCTTGGTTATCTGTGATATTAGAATGCCAAAACTTAACGGATATGAGCTATTTGAAGAAGTGAAAAATATGCCTGAATCCTTTATGCCATTTTTGTTTTTATCCGCTAAAGTGGATCATCAAAATATCAGAAAAGGAATGAACTTAGGCGCTGATGATTATCTTACTAAACCAGTAAATAAAAAAGATTTGTTGGCTGCTGTTGAAACAAGGTTAAAGTTAAGGGCTAAACAATTGCTGGAGATTTCCGAACGGTCAAGTAAAAATATAAATGAAAAATTAGTTTTATCTACAGAAGAAGCGAATGAGATTTTAGCTAAAATTAGCAAATCAGAAAAGAGAATATTGTATTATGTTGCGCAAGAAAAATCAACACAAGAAATTGCAGTAATCTTAAACCTAAGTCCAAAAACTGTAGAAAACCACCGTCATCATATGAGCAAAAAACTCGACCTTAAAGGCGGCCATAGTGTATTAACATTGGCTTTGAAAATAAAGCCTTTCTTAAATCTTAAATAGATTAATCTCGGTCTTCCCGCTTTTCGTTATCTTCTATGTTATTCTGATTAATATAACCAACCGCAGCACGGATTTTCTTGGCATAATCAATAATTGCATTTTTCTCCTCTTGTGACAACTTTGCATCGCTGTGAATTGATGTGTAGGACTCAAGCGGCATCCAACCCTCCGTTTGAGACTCAACTAACTCTTCCATTTTATGATCCATTTTCTTTGCATTGTAGGTCATAAATTCATCAAAATTCAAATGCCGTTTACCATTACGAACATGATTTGTTAAATACCAACCCACCGGCTGAATATCGAAATACCAGGGATATCGCGTGTTATTAGAATGACAATCGAAACAAGCCTTCTGCATCGATGATTTTACAATCGCAGGCATTGGTAGTTTAGCTTCAATTGAATTGGCAGGATTTACTGATCCCAAATTTTTTGAAGGACGAATTAACTGAAGTACGCCAAAAATAAAAACTAGCGTGATTAAAAACTTTTTCATATTTATTATTTTTTCCAAATATAAAAAGATAGAAATAAAAAAGAAGGATTTATCCTTTAAATTATGAAATACATGAGTATTTACTCTTTAACATTAATTCGTTGAAAGAAAGTGTGAATTTCGTCAATTTCTATTGCTATTTTTTCTGTATTATTGAGTATGTCAATTGCCAAGCGTATTTTTATTTTTTTAATGCTATTGAATTCTTTCATCATTAGTGAAGAGGCGAAAGCTACGCATATTGTTGGAGGGGAATTAAACTATCAATATCTAGGCAATAACATTTATCGCATCTGGCTTACTGTTTATCGTGATTGCTATAATGGTGTACCTCCATTCGACAATCCTGCTTCTATTGGTGTATTTGATGCTGGTAACAATGCCTTGATATTTGAACGTTTATTAACACGAAATCCTTCAGACACAATTCCACCTACTATCAATTCGCCTTGCTTTATACCTCCTACCAACGTTTGTTACGAACGAACTACTTATACCGATACTATAACTTTACCACCAACATCACAAGGCTATATTTTATCTTATCAGCGATGTTGCAGAAATGTTACGCTATTAAATATAATTGACCCAACATGGACAGGTGCTACCTATTTAGCTTATATACCTCCAATTTCTATTTTTCCAATTAATGGTAATCCGAAGTTCAACAACTGGCCACCACCATTTATTTGTGCAGGTATTCCTTTTGTTTTTGATAACAGCGCTACAGATCCCGAAGGTGATTCAATTGCCTATGAAATATGTGCGCCATACATGGGAGCTGATACAATTGACCCTATGCCCCAGCCTCCTAATGCACCTCCATACAGCAGTGTAATCTGGCAACCACCCTACTCTCAATCAAACATCCTTAATGGAGCGCCCGATTTAAATATTGATGTCAACTCAGGTATACTTACTTGCACTCCAACAACAGTTGGACAATTTGTGGTTGGAGTTTGTGCAAAGGAATTTCGTAATGGCGTTTACGTTAGTACCACAAAAAGAGATTTTCAATTAAATGTAGTTCCTTGCCCAACCTTAGTTGTTGCAGCTATTCAAAATCCAATTGTAAATTGTGAAAATTATAATGTAGGATTTCAAAATTTTAGTTTAAACGCAGGTTCTTACCTCTGGGATTTTGGATTGCCTGGAAATGCCGATCAAAGCACGCTGTTTAGTCCGAATTTTATTTACCCTGATACAGGAACATATCAAGTAACTTTAATTGCTTATTCATCTATAAATACAGCTTGTGCTGATACTACTAACGGTACTGTTACAATACTTCCATTATTTAAAACTTATGCTACCTACACTCGCGATGTATGTAGTAACACTTATTCATTTACCGATAGTTCAAACACTATTAGCGGAACAATTGTTACGCGTGAATGGTCGTTTGGTGATGGTGGAATAAGCGTCGTAGCGAATCCATCACATAGCTATTCTTCTGCGGGGAATTATAATATTACTCTTGTCACAACATCTTCAAGAGGTTGTAAAGACACAATACATTTACAAATTAATGTTCCAGCATTAGTGCAAGCCAGCAACCCACAAATAAATTTACCAACCTGTCATAATGATTCAAATGGTAGCGTAGCTATCATAGTGAATGGTGGCAATGCGCCTTATTATTTACAATGGAACGATCCGAACAATCAGCAAACTGCCTTAATTGATAGTTTACCTGCAGGAACCTACACCGTAATAATTACAGATGCCGCAGGATGCAAAGATACCTCAAGCTATATTATCCCTAATCCGACACCGTTAGTATTCGACACAATAACCTCATATGCTTATTGCAAAGGACAATGCATTGGTACTGCTGCAGCGATAAATGTGAACGGAGGTATACCAGGTTATAGTTATTTGTGGAGTGATAATAATCAACAGACTTCTGCATCTGCGACTGGTCTTTGTCCTGGAAGTTATTCAATAACCATAACCGATGCGAATGGTTGCAGTAAAACATTAACTAATTTAATCGTAAATTATTCTGACAGCTTGCCTTATTTTGATGCATATTCAGATGACACTACATTATACCAAGGGCAATCGACTCAAATGCATTGTATTCCTGATTCCAATATTTATAATTACACCTGGAATCCTTCACAGTATCTAAGTAATAGCAGTATCCCAAATCCTATAGCAACACCTCCGACATCCTTTAGTTATATTGCTACTATGACTGACAAAAATGGATGTATTGTAAAAGATACTGTTTATTTAGAAGTTGAAAATGTTATTTGCGGTGAGCCAGAAGTATTTATTCCAAATGCTTTTTCTCCAAACAATGATGGACAAAATGAAATGTTATATGTTAGAGGGAATGCTATTAAAACAATGCTTCTTCGTGTGTATGACCGATGGGGAGAATTGATTTTTGAAAGCAATTCAAAAACTAACGGATGGAATGGAACTTATAATAACAAAGCTGTTGACCCCGGGGTTTTTGTATATTACTTAGAAGTTGTCTGCTACGATAATCAACAGTATTTTAAAAAAGGTAATATAACTGTAATAAGATAATTATTTTGAAATTGAGAATTAAAATATTGGCAATGTCATTTGTCTTGATCAATTCAGTCAAGGCACAAGACATTCATTATTCGCAATATAATTATAGTCCGCTGAATTTAGGCGGGGCTGCTACTTCTTTAATGAACGCAGATTTTAGAGTTGCTGCTAATAATCGTAAGCAGTGGAATTCTGTTACTGTACCCTATCAGACTTTTAGTATTGGTGCAGAAGAAAAATTAAAATATTTCAGAAATAGTTTTAGTAATTACACTGGGGGAATATTAATCAATCAGGATAAAGCTGGTGATGGTGCTTTTAAAAGTTTGAATTGTTATCTATCAGTCGGATATCAATATCAGCTTACAAAAGATTCTGATTCATGGATATCCTTTAGCGTTAGTCCAGGCTTTACACAAAAAAGCATCGACTTTAATAAACTCACTTTCGATAATCAGTTTACTGGTGATTTATTTAATCCGATGGCGCCTACAGGAGAATCGCCAACAAATAACCGATTGACTTATTTTGATGTTGGTGGTTCGGTGATGTTTCATCAGCTAAAAGAGTCACAGCATTTTTATACTATTTATCAAATACGACATCTTAACCGAGCGAAGCAAAATTTCTATTCTTCGATTCCATACAAACAATCGATATATCATCAAGTAGTAATTGGAGATATTATTCAAGGAAGTAATGGTCTAACTTATTTACCATCTATTTCCATATCGAAGCAAAATAAATTTATTGAATGTATTTTTGGAGCTGAAGTAACTATGCCCTCATCTAAAAAAAATCAGAGTATAGTTGGCGGAGTTCATTACAGATTAAAAGATGCAATTATTCCATCAATTGCAATTAACTATAATAAATTCAGAATTGGATTATCCTACGATATTAATCTAAGTAGTTTAAAAACTGCAAGTAAATCCCAAGGTGGCGCTGAGATTAGCATCATCTATCAAACATTACAGATTAAAGCGCAGCCACAACGAAAAACAATTTGTCCGATTTACTAATGAGAAAACACCTGCTCCTCTATTTGTTTTTGTTGCCTTTGCTTTCGTTTGGGCAATCGAAAGAAGCCTATGAAAAAGCGGGAGATGCTTGTATGGCGAAAGAAGATCCTTACTCTGCAATTGGATATTATCAAGCAGCATTAGAATATGATGATGATGCACAAATTCATTTTAAATTAAGTAACGCATATCTTAAAATTTCTGATTATTCTAATTCATTATATCAATCTGAAAAAATACGTACCAGCACTGATGATAAATTATTAAAAGTTGAAGCGTATAAGCGCAGTGCTGAATTGCTAAAAAGAAGCGGGCGTTTTGATGAAGCTATTGAACTACTAACATCCTATAATGATAGTACACTACAAGTTGATTTACAAAACATCATAACTTCTAAACTGAATTCAAAAGATACATCAGCATTTTATCTACAACAGTTAACGGCAAACATCAACACTGGAAATTCTGAATTTGCTCCTTTACCTTTAGGTGATAGCATACTAATTTATTCTTCTCATCAATTTCCTTCAAAGCAAGATGAAAATACACTTTATGCAAAAATACTAGCCTCTAAGATCACAAATAGTATTTATGAAAGCGGTATCGCATTACCTACAGTAATAAACAATGCTGATTACAGTAACGGAAATGCAACGATAAGCACGGATGGGAAAGTGATGGTTTTTACTCGCTGTCAGTATAACGATAGCAACCAATTGATTTGTGATTTATATGAATGCAGTATCAAAAATGGAAAATATTCAACACCAAAAAAAATAAGCATTAACGCAGAAGGCTATACAACAACACAACCTTGTCTGGTTACAAATCCTTTACAAGGATATCAACTTTTCTTTTCGAGTAATCGCAAAGGTGGCTATGGACAAAATGATATTTATACTTGTTTTCGTGGGGCTGATGGAAAATACAGTGGCTTGTCAAATCTGGGAGCTATAATAAACAGTAACGATAATGAACTAACCCCATTTTATAATCTCAATAATGATTCATTGTATTTTAGTTCTGATAAATCAGCGGGGCTTGGAGGATTCGATATTTATAAAACATCGTTAAAAGACTCTCTACACTTAATTAATCATTTAAAAGCTCCTTTAAATTCGGGGTACAACGACTTATACTATACATCAAGTTACGGAAAAAGCGCAACGACTTATATCGTCAGCAATCGCCCGCCAGCAGGTAAAATAAATGTATCTGCATGCTGTTACGACATATTCAAAGTGAAAAAGTTGGAAATCGATTCGAACAAAATTATAAAGAACGATCAAGAATTAAGTTTGATAAAACTTAACAAAGGGCTTGGTGATTCTAGATTTCTTTTTGATGATTCATTATCTCACCTAAAGATTAACGAACTATTGAGAGAGCTTTTACCATTGAGTTTGTATTTTGATAACGACTATCCCGATCCCAAGACAAGAAAAGAAGCTACAAATTCTAGATATGGTCAGCTCGTAAGTGATTATTTAAACAAACTAGGTGAATATATGCAAATGCAAGGCGACTCATTAAAAGAACAGGAAATAAAAAAGTTTTTTAATGACTCTGTTTATGGTAATTTTCAGCGATTAGAAATTGTTTGCGCAGGGTTAAAGAAAGCCTTAAGTAATGAGCAAGACATTGTTATTAAACTAAAGGTTGAAGGCAGTGCCAGCTCTTTGGCGACTGATACATATAATGTAATTTTGTCATCACGACGGATTAGTAGTATACTAAACTATTGGGGCGAATGGAATGAAGGATTTATAAAGCATTCTATTGATGAAGGAAAAATAGAATTAATTAAAAACCCAAGAGGCGAAGAACAAGCCGCTGGAAAAGTTAGTGATGATGCCGGCAATCAGAAGTTATCAGTATATAGTTTAGAGGCAGCAAGTGAAAGAAAAATTATTATAACCGATTTATCGATTGAAAAAAAGAATGAAAATAAATAATAATTCACTTCTTTTAGTTTTGGTGATATTAGCAATCAGCATTTCAAATGCAGTTGCTCAAAATCTGGTTTCGAATCCTGGATTTGAAAACTTTAGTGGTAGCCCTACCGCTGCTGGTCAGTTAAACATGGCCACACCTTGGATTCCATTAGGAGCAAGTCCAGATTTGTACGCGCCACAAACTAGTTTGCCAATATTGCCTTGCGATGTAGTGAGTACACCTAATAACGTAGGTGGCTATGCGCAAGTACGTGTTGGAGGAAATGCATATGCTGGAATTTCAATTGACCCAAATAACAATACAAGAGAATACGTTTCTTCTCCGCTTACTATTCAATTGTCAGCAGGCGAATTATACAGATTAGAATTCTGGGTTTTATTGGCGGATAGTAGTCGTTATGCCTGCAACAGACTTGGTGCTTATTTCTCTAATGGTGCACCACTACAAGCAGGAAATTCAGTTATTAATTTCACTCCTCAAATTGAGAATTCAAACATTATAAATGATACAGCAGATTGGGTTTTAATTACAGGAATCTATCAGGCTACAGGTACAGAAAATTATATTACTATTGGCGTATTTCGTCAGGATGGCGCTGCTCAATTTCAAAAGGTGGATTTAGGAATTAAAAACTCAGCATGCCCTGCATTTGATAACGCAGCTTATTATTACATTGATGATATTCTTGTAAAACCTGTGAATGAAGTTGTGGAAATTGATGGAGATAGTGTGCTCTGCCCTGGTAATGCGTTGAATTTATTTAGTACGGTAAACGTTCCATTCTGGTGGAGCAATTCCAATAGCCCTACCGATACAATCTCTACACTCCCCATTCTAGTTGCAATACCTAGTACTCCTACTACTTATTACTTAAATGGTATTAATAAAATCGACTCTGTTCATGTTACATTTGTAAACCCACCAGTTGTAAACATAGGTCGTGATTCATTGTTATGCAGAAACGATTCTATTAAGCTGGATGCCTTTGCATCTGATATTGTAACTTATAGCTGGAGTACAGGAGATACCACTTCGTATATTCATGTAAAAGACACAGGCATCTATTATGTTGATGTATATAATACCGGTTGTTCGGCTACGGATACCGTTATCGTTTCTGATTATTTAGAAAATGATTTGTTTGATTTAGGCAGCGACTCTGCCTATTGTTTTTTTAATGGAGATACCTTGCATTTAAACGGGCCAATAGCCGACAGTTATTTATGGTTGCCAACGGGAGAAACTACTCCAGACATTACTGTTTTATCACCTGCTATTTACACATGCACGGCTACAAAATCGAATGGATGTAAAAGTACAGCGCTAATTAGTGTACGTGAAATTTGCGAACCTAATATTTTTATTCCTTCCGCCTTCACTCCTGATGAAGATGGAATCAACGATCTCTTTTTACCTTATATCAGCAATGTAGAAAACTTCAGCTTCCATATATATAACCGAAGAGGTCAAATGATCTTTTCTACTGAAGATTCATCGAAAGGATGGGATGGTAAATATCAAGGAATGGACGCAGCTATTGGTACATATGTTTATCGTCTTAATTACCTAGCTTACGATTCAGAAGGCACGAAAATTAAAAAGAAAATACTAGGTACAATCACATTATTACGATAAGCCTGCTGTGAAAGAAGAAGTGTTTGTAAATCCTTTTATTCGTATTCTGCTGGTTGATGATAATCGCGTAAATCAATTTTTAGGAAAGCGATTATTAAAAAATATCGGAATTGAAAATGTCGATTTGTCGAGCAATGGCCTAGAAGCCTTATCTAAATTAAAAGATAAGAATTACGATGTTTTACTTACGGATATTGAAATGCCGGGAATGAATGGCTACGAGTTAAGTAAAACAGTTCGATTACAAAGCAAAGCCTCCTCGCAGCAAATGCTAATAATTGCGCTTACTGGTAATGCAAGTGATGAAGATAAAGCGAAAGCAGAAGCTAGTGGCATTGATGTATTTATCACAAAGCCTTATAGTCCAGAAGATTTGCTCAATGTATTTAAAAAACACTTCAAACATGATGTTTCCCATTCTCCTGCGCCTGCTGCTGCAAACGAGATAAAATCACTTCATCCTGCGATACAACAAATCAACGATTTATTTAAAAACAATCGTGATGATATAAGACATTTTTTGATGATGTTGAGTTTTCAAATTCCCGAATTGCATAAAGAAATCAATGCTGAAATTGAACTAAAAAACTGGGAAAAAGTTTTTCAAGCGACGCATAAAATTAAGTCGCCATTAAAATTATTTGGCAATAAAAAATTGATAATATTATTAGATCATCAATCGGAAGATGCACGAAACGCTAATAATAGTAATACATTTCAAAATCGAATGCAAGAGATTAGTCCATTACTCGATGAAACACTACAACTGATTCACGAGACATTAGATGGGATGATTTGATTTCATAACCTTATTTATTCCTTTTTCTCAATAATTTTTAGTGGTAAATCAACTTTTAAAATATACTTTCAATCAAAATCCGGCCTCAGATTATTCGGTTTTTGATGATGATAAAATTGCGTTAAACAACTTTAGAAGTTCCGAGCCTGTACAAAAAAGGCGAACCGCTAAGTCCGCCTTTACTTTTTATTATTTCGACAAATCGTCAAATTCGATATTCGTAAATCCTGAACCATCGGTTTGGTCGTTGGATGGATTTGGATTTGGATTTGAATTTGTATTTGAATTTGGATATGGATTTGATTCACGCGATACAATTCCTGGTTGATTTTCGCGGATATACCCTAATGCTTCCATTAAACCATCGCTAAACTTTTCAAAATCTTCTTTGTAAAGGAAAATTTTGTGTTTTTCATAGACCGGACGATCTTCACTTTCTCCTGGCAATCGCTTGCTTTCAGTGATTGTTACATAATAATCGTTGCTTCTCGTTGCTTTAACATCAAAATAATAAGTACGCTTTCCGGCTCTTACTCGTTTGGAAAAATACTCTTCTCTTTGTTGTTGTGGATCAAAATCGCTCATATCAATTGTTTTGGTTAGGCAATTATAATAAAAATTTAAATTGATTTATTAAAGGCTTCTATAAAAAAACTAACAATTAATCTATTTCAGCGTCAGGGTTTTGCACCAGGTACATTTCGTAGTAAATACCCTTATTTTTAATAAGCATTTCATGGTCGCCGCGCTCTACAATCCTACCTTTATCGAGTACAATTATCTGATGAGCATTTTTTACAGTTGAAATCCGGTGGCTCACCAAAAAAGTGGTTTTGCCTTTCATTACTTCGTTCAGATTGTTCAAAATCCTCTCTTCTGTAATAGTATCAACTGCCGACAAGCAATCGTCAAAGATTAACATTGATGGTCGCTTAATAATTGCACGAGCAATAGATACCCTTTGCTTTTGGCCTCCGCTTAAAGTAATACCTCGCTCGCCAACTATAGTTTCAAAACCCTCTTGAAATTGTAAAATATTATCATAAATCACAGCCTGCTTTGCGGCCCATTCAATATCATTCTTAGCCACTTCAGACTTTATTCCAAATGAAATATTATTTGCAATAGTATCTGAAAACAAAAATACCTCTTGTGGAACACACCCAATCTGCTCTCTATAATTCTCTAAATTAATATCGCGAAGCATATTTCCATTAACACTTATAGAGCCCGTTTCTGGATCAAAAAATCGCAATAACAGCTGAACAATTGTTGACTTTCCAGCTCCTGTTTTACCTATAATGCCCAAAGAATCACCAGCAACTACATCAAATGATATATCATCTAAGGCCATTAAATTGGAATTCGAATATTTTACTGATACATTTTTAAATTTAATAGAAAAACCTACCGCCTTCACGGATACATTACCAGATTTAACATTAGGTGTTTTAGTTAAAAACTCATCAATTCTGCGCTGTGAAGCAGAGGACCGTTGAACAATAGAAACAACCCATCCCATAGAAGCAACAGGCCACGTGAGCATATTAACGTATATCACAAATTCTGCAATATTACCTATAGTTAGTCGTTCATTTAAAACCTCAATACTTCCAAAATAAACAGTTATTATGGTACTTAGGCCAACCAACAAAAGCATACTGGGCATAAACATGGCATTAACCTTTACCAGTTCCATAGAAACATCTTTATACTCTTCGCTTCTTTTCTCGTAATCGGCAATAAAATGCGACTCCCTAGCAAATGCCTTTGCAACCCTTATTCCTGAAAAAAGTTCTTGAATAAAAACAGAGATTTCTGATAATTTCTCTTGCACTAATTCACTTCGTTTTGATATATGATCCTGAACTGTATAAACAAGAAAACTAATGATAGGAATAGGCAATAATACGTAAGTTGCTAATCGTGCATTTACATGATACATCGACCAAATAATCAATGTAAACATTACTATTAAGTTGATAGTATACATCACCGCAGGCCCAACATACATTCGCACGCGCCCAACATCTTCGCTAATTCGATTCATCAAATCACCCGTATTTTCCTGGCTGTAAAAATCAAAACCCAATTTCTGATACTGATTATAAATCTCATTCTTCTGATCATATTCTACAAGGCGCGACATTACAATAATCGTTTGACGCATCAAAAACATAAATACCCCCTTTAAAATCGCCATTAAAATCAATAGGCAGCCAAAAAGAAATATGCTAAAACTTAGATTATGTAGCAATTCGGAGCGAAGACCCATTTTCTCGAATAGCTTCACGGCATCAATATTACCAACTACTATATCTAGGGCATTACGGGTTATTTGAGCCGGAAGGATGTCAAAAAGGTTTGAAA
>CALQOD010000047.1 GCA_943332105.1 Chitinophaga pinensis
AGCCAACTGGGTAGTCATTAGAATATGAACACATCATAATGCTTGCTTAGACTACGCTCAGCAAGCTAGTGTAGATTAGGTGCTGTTTGTTTTAATACGTTTACTGAGCGTAGTCGAAGTAAACCCGAAACATTAGCAAATTGTCTAATTATCAAATTATTTATTTATGCTTCCCAATATCAATCCCCTTAATCTTCCGATACAATTCCGTAGCATACAAATCCGTCATGCCCGAAACGACATCTAATACACGCATTACTTTTTGATAGGGAGACTCTTCTTCTGTAAAAGGTCCAAATTGTTCAGGTATCAATTGCATCACTTTGCTTTCGGGGGCTGTTCTTTCTGCTTTTGTTTTGATTATAGCAGGAATCCAGGTGCCCAATAATTCTTTCATCACATTGTATCCTGCGAGTTCTATTTCAACTACTGTTGGATGATTATAAATTTTTTGAATAGATATTTTCTCAATCTCTTTTAACGCATCGCTGCGCATTTGTAATTCGTCAATCAGTGTGCTTTTATAGTTTCCATCTAAAATTGCTTTAATGTTTTGCATGAAAACATCTGCCGCCGAAAAAGTAAGCGTGTTGATTGCCCTACTTCGTAAATAAGACAGTTTTTCGTTTTCGTCGCCGATCATATGCAGCGTTTCTTCTACCTCGCTTATATTGTCTCTGTTTAGTTCTGTTAATAGCTTTAACACTTTCTCGCGCATTAAATCAACAGGAATAATTCCTAATCGTGCTGCGTCTTCAAAATCAATAATGCGATATGCAATATCATCTGCAGCCTCTAATAAATATACAAATGGGTGTCGGCAGTACTGCAACGGATTTTCACCCTCTTGCACCAAGCCAAACTCATTCACAATTTTTAAAAACAATTCTTTTTCTGTTTGAAAAAATCCGTATTTCTTTAAGTGTACTTTCTTTTTTTCACTGCCTAATGATTCACATGGATATTTTAGGATAGTCGCTAGCGTTGTATAGGTTAATCGGTACCCTCCTGGCAAACGACCATTGAACTGGTGCGTTAATAGTCGCAACGCATTCGCGTTGCCTTCAAAGTTGGTTAGGTCTTTCCATTCCGCTTCTGAAAACAGATTCTTATCTGCGCCACCATTCATAAAGAAGTGAGAAATGGCCTTCTCTCCAGAATGTCCAAAGGCAGGGTTTCCAATATCGTGTGCTAAACAGCCCGCGGCAATTACCTCTGATAAGTGATGGCCATAAAATTCTTTGGCTTCTTCTGTAAGTTCGGATGCAAGTTGCTTAACAAGCATGCTTCCTATAATTTTTCCTATTGACCTGCCTATTGATGCAACCTCTAATGAATGTGTCAAACGGTTGTGCACTAACGTAGATCCAGGCAAAGGAAACACCTGTGTTTTGTTTTGCAATCGACGAAAGGGGGCCGAAAAAACTAAGCGGTCAAAGTCTCGCTGATATTCTGTTCGTATGTCTGCGTTCAAACTTGGCTTTCCTGGCCGTTGCGTAGAGTATAATTGATTTAAATTCATTGCCGTTTATTGACCTCAAAGATGCCTAATTATCCTTTTTGTCCTCTTTAATAGAGGAAACACTTTGTTCGTTGTTTCGTTTTTTGGGTGATATATTAATACCTTTTTCTCTTGCCTTTTTTAGTCGCCGGCTTTGCAAAGCCACGCGGCTTATCTTTCTTGCTGCTTATTCGCCTCTCTTTTGATTCAGAAGCTTGGTTGCCAGAAACATCCCACATCATAAAATCAATCTGCTTTTTCAATAAATCGGCTGACTTTAGTTTAACCCTAACGGCGTCGCCTAGCTGAAAACGACGATTGGTTCTTCTTCCGACTAAACAATAATTTGCTTCGTCTAAATCGTAATAGTCATCTTTCAAATCACGAACGCGAATTAATCCTTCACATTTACTGTCTACTAATTCTACATAAAGCCCCCATTCGGTAACACCTGAAATCATTCCGTCAAATATCTCTCCTTCACGTCCCATTAAATATTGGGCTTGCTTAAATTTCACGGAAGAACGTTCTGCCTCCGAAGCCTTAATCTCCATGTCTGTGCTATGTTTACAGCGCTCTTCCAGGCCCTCTCTTTCTACCGACTTTCCGCTGTTCAAATAGTGTGTTAATAAACGATGTACCATCACGTCCGGATAGCGTCTGATAGGGGAAGTAAAGTGCGTATAAAAATCAAATGCTAATCCGTAGTGACCAATATTCTGCGTGGTATATACCGCCTTCGCCATCGTACGTATCGCCAGCTGCTCCAACACGTTTTCTTCTCTCGTGCCCTTGATGTCCTTCATTAGTTGATTTAAAGACTCTGCAAACCCTTTCTCGGAATTGCTTTTTATTTTATGTCCGAATTTAGCCGCGAAGAGTGAAAGGTTTTCTATTTTTTCGGGAACGGGCTTGTCGTGTATGCGATATACAAATGTTTGTTCGGCGCCTTTTTCTTCAGATAGTTTTTGTCCCACAAAGGCCGCTACTTTTTTATTTGCAAGCAACATAAATTCTTCAATTAGTTTATTGCTGTCTTTGTTTTGTTTTAGATAAACATCAACTGGCATTCCTTTTTCGTCGAGTCTAAATTTAACTTCAACTTTATCAAATGTAATTGCTCCATGACTAAATCGTTCTTGTCGCATTTTCTGCGCAAGCGCATGCATCACTAATATTTCTTCTTTTAACTCTCCTTCGCCTGTTTCTATTACTTGTTGTGCTTCTTCGTAAGTAAATCGTCTATCCGAATGGATGATTGTTCTTCCAAACCACTCGGTTATTACTTTTGATTCTTTATCAATTTCAAAAATGGCCGCATAACATAATTTATCTTCTCCCGGTCGTAATGAACAAACCTTGTTGCTCAGTTTTTCTGGCAACATTGGAATTACTCTATCAACAAGATAAACCGATGTTGCTCTGAAATATGCTTCTTCTTCAAGCGCGCTTCCTTCTTTCACATAATGCGATACATCGGCGATGTGTATTCCTATTTCATAATTTCCATTTGGTAAAAATTGAATTGAAAGAGCATCATCAAAGTCTTTTGCGTCAACAGGGTCAATGGTAAATGTAGTAACCCCCCTGTAGTCTTTTCTCTTCTTGATTTCACTCGGCGTTATTTCTTCTTTTATCTGATCCGCCTCTTCTTCTGCTTCTTGGGGAAAGGCCAAGGGAAATCCATACTCAACTAACAGCGCATTCATCTCCGTGTTGTTTTCGCCAGCATTGCCCAACACCTTCGTAATTTCTCCTATCGGATTTTTATCTTCTATCTCCCAGCGAGTAATTTTCGCAACTGCTTTTTGTCCGTTTTTAGCGCCATTTAGTTTATTCAAAGGAATAAAAATATCAACGCCGTACTTATTATTATCGCTGCTTAAAAAGGCGAACTTCTCGCTTACCTGAACCCTTCCTGGAAATTCTTTTTTGTTTCTTTCTATCACTTCTACTAGCTCCCCTTCTGTTTTTTCTGTTGAATACGACGGGTAGGCAGATAGTTTTATTGTGTCGCCTCTAAGGGCGTTTAATGTTTTGTTTTTCACTAAAAAGACCGGAATGCTGTTTTCTGTGTCAAAAACAAACGCCTCTCCCTGATTATTAAACCCTAGCTTCCCATATACGTAACGTTTAGTAGGTAAAATTCTAAATTTGCCTTTCGAGCCGTCTTCTAAAACGCCTTCGGCAACTAGTCGTTCTAATACATCAATTGATAGGCGCTTTATTTCTTTTTCGGGGCGATTGTCTAGGTGATTATATAATTCCTCGTTAGATGGATCTTGGTATGCTCTTCGAAAAACCTGTTTGTAGTTATACCACTTACCAGGATTCTGCTTGTAAATAACCAACATCGCCTCTTTAAACTTTTCAATTAAAAGCTGATTGTTTTGTTCATTATCAGACATGGGTGTATGTTTCTTTTTTTTAGTTTTTTAAATATTCTACTTCTACTACCGCTTTTCCTATTCTTCCGTTTACAGGCGGATTATATTTTGTAACCATCACTTTTATCGCTTTAGCATTCGGCATGTACTCTTTTATGCTGTTCAATATTCTGCCAGCAACGTGTTCTATTAGTTTACTCCGGATGGACATTTCCTTTCTCACGCGATTATGCAACTCGACATAATCAGCAGTGTCGTTTAAATCATCGCTACTTACCGATTCAGAAAAATCGAAATCAATAATTATATCCACCGAGAATCGTTGGCCTATCCTTCCTTCTTCTTCCATACAACCATGAAAGGCATAGCACTCTATATCACAAACCGATAAACGCATCTTAATTTTTCTTTTGTTCTTTTGCCCAAGCGTCTTTCAAAGTCACTGTTCTGTTGAATACCAGTTTTTCAGAATTACTGTCTTTGTCTGGACAGAAATATCCTTTTCTGATAAACTGAAAATAATCACCTGGTTTGCTTTCCTTCAAAGACGGCTCTACGTAGGCGTTAGTTATAACTTCTAGGCTATCTTTATTTATAAAGTCTTTAAAGTCGCCCTCTTCGGATGAAGGGTCCTCCACATGAAACAATCGATCATATAATCTTATATCAGCAGGTAAAGCGTGTGTTGCGCTTACCCAATGAATAACGCCTTTCACAACGATTCCGCTCGAATCGCTACCACTTTTGCTTTCAGGGAAATAAGTACATTGTATTTCAGTTACGTTATTATTCTCATCTACTTTAAATTCATCGCAACGCACAATGTAAGCATGCTTCAAACGCACAGAAAGCCCTGGGCCTAAACGGAAAAACTTCTTCGGTGGCTCCACCATAAAGTCTTCGCGCTCTATCCAAAGTTCGTTAGAGAATGGTAACGGACGCGTACCGCCGTTGTTTTCTGCATCCGGATTATTCTCTCCAACCAACGTTTCTTCTTGTCCTTCGGGATAATTGGTGATAACGAGTTTAATCGGGTCTAGTACCGCCATTACACGATTAGCTCGCTTATTCAAATCTTCACGTACACAGAATTCTAAAAATCCAACATCAATAATGTTTTCTCTTCTCGCAACACCTACCCTCGTTGCAAAATTGCGAATACTTTCTGGAGAATATCCTCTTCTTCTCAATCCGCTAATGGTTGGCATTCGTGGATCGTCCCAGCTACTCACATACTTTTCTTTCACAAGCTGTAATAATTTACGCTTGCTCATCACAGTATAATTTAAATTTAATCGCGCGAATTCATATTGCTTGCTCGGAAAAATTTCTAATTTCTCCATAAACCACTCGTAAAGTGGCTTGTGTACCTCAAATTCTAATGTACAAATCGAATGCGTAATTTTTTCAATCGAATCACATTGTCCATGTGCAAAATCATACATCGGATAAATACACCACCTATCGCCTGTACGATGATGATGTGCGTGCTTAATACGATACATAATTGGATCGCGCATATGCATGTTCGGTGATGACATCTCAATTTTAGCGCGCAATACTTTTTCTCCATCTTTATACTCGCCATTTTTCATGCGTGTAAATAAATTGAGATTCTCTTCTATACTTCTATCACGGTAAGGGCTATGTGTCCCTGGCTCTGTTGGTGTTCCCTTTTGCGATGCTATTTGTTCTGGCGTGCTATCATCTACATACGCTAATCCGTTTTTAATCAAGGTAACAGCGAAATCATAAATCTGATCGAAATAATCCGAAGCATAAAATACATTTGCCCACTGAAAGCCAAGCCATTTTACATCGGCCATGATACTTTCAACATATTCTGTTTCTTCTTTCTCCGGATTCGTATCATCAAATCGAAGATTGGTTGTACCTCCAAACTCCTGAGCTAAACCGAAGTTCACACAAATCGATTTTGAATGACCAATGTGTAAATAACCGTTGGGCTCAGGCGGGAATCGCGTTAAAACTCGTCCTCCGTGCTTTCCATTTTTTATATCTTCTGCAATAATTTCTTCTAGGAAATTAGGGCCTTTTTCTGTGCTCATTTTTACTATTTTAATTTTTCAATTGCCATGTTAATTCGATTGATTACTTCTTCTTTCCCGAGTAGTTCTGTCATCATAAATAAATCAGGTCCGCCTGATTCGCCACTTAACAATACTCTGAATAATTGTAATACTTCACCTGGCTTTATTTCATTGTTTGCTGCTGTTGCTTCAAATACCGCTTTTACGTTTTCGGCTTTGAAGTCAGCAACTCCTTCTAGCGCTTGTGGTAATACGTTGTAAAATGATTTTGCTTTTTCATTCCATCTTTTCTCAATTACTTTTTCATCGTAATGAGTGGGCGCTTCAAAAACTGCTTTGCTTTTTTCGTATAATTCACTTTCAAACTGACAACGATCTTTTACCCATTTTACAACGGCCGTTACAAATGATAAATCGTATTGTAAATTTTTGCCTGTTACTGTTTCCGCGAAGCGGGACGCTATATCAATATCTGACTGCATGCGTAAATACTGCTCGTTAAACCACTTTGTTTTTTCAGGATCGAAGCGAGCGCCTGATTTATGTACGCGTTCAAACGAAAAGCTCTTTATCAGCTCCTCCATCGACATTACCTCTTGTTCGGTTCCTGGATTCCATCCTAATAACGCTAACATATTAACGAACGAAGCAGCATAATATCCTTTTTCTCTGTATCCCGAAGAGATTTCTCCTGTTGCTGGGTCTTTCCATTCTAACGGAAACACGGGAAAGCCTAATCGATCACCATCACGCTTACTTAACTTTCCACTTCCTTCGGGCTTCAATAATAATGGAAGATGTGCATACTGAGGCATCTTCTCTTTTAATCCTAAATACTCATAAATCAAAATATGCGCGGGCGCCGATGGCAGCCATTCCTCTCCACGAATTGCATGCGTAATGCCCATCATCACATCATCCACAATATGTGCTAAATGATATGTAGGCATTCCATCTGCTTTAATTAATACTTTATCATCTACTAAATCACTTTCAAAACTTACCTCGCCACGAACCATATCCGTAAACGTTACAGTTTGTCCTGGTTCCACTTTTAAACGTATAACCTGTTTCTCTCCTGCGGCTATTCTACTTTCTACTTCTTCTTTTGATAGTGTTAAACTGTTGTCCATAATTAACCTCGATTTATTATCGTATTGCCAATTATGTTGTCCGTTTGATTCTGCTTCTTTACGTTTCGCTTCTAGCGCTTCGGCCTTATCGAAAGAAATATAAGCATGGCCTTTCTCTAATAATTGATTCGCATACTCCTGATAATAACCCAATAACTTTCTTTCACTCTGACGATATGGTTCATGAACACCACCAAAACCTACTCCTTCATCAGGTATTATTCCACACCACTTCAACGATTCAATAATATACTCTTCTGCACCCGACACATATCTGTTTTGATCGGTATCTTCTATTCTTAAAATAAACTGACCATTATGTTGCTTAGCAAACAAATAAGCATAAAGGGCTGTTCTAACTCCTCCCATATGTAAGGGGCCAGTAGGACTAGGGGCAAATCGGGTACGAACTAATGACATTATTTCACTTAAAATTAAAGTGACAAAGATAGTTATCTAAAGTAATAAAGAATAAAAGGCTTACTCTCCTACTTTCACTCCTTCTAGGCGTTGTAAAACATCCGCTTTATAAACAGCAGTTAAAACTAACTCACCATTTTCATCAAACGATTTAAAAATACCGTCCTTTAAACCCATACGAAAACTTTTATCTTCTTTCAGTTTACCATTATCGTAATAATAACGGTGTTCTCCATTCTCTAATCCATCAAAATAACTCCCTTCAAAAGCTACTTTTCCATTCTGATAATATTGCTTCCATTCTCCCTCCATTTTTCCATCTATATATTCACCCTGCGCAATATATTCTCCGTTTTTATATTTCCATTCTCCCTCTCGATTACCTTCTACGTATAATCCTTTTGAAATTAAACTACCCGCTTCATCATACTCTAATGATTCTCCATCTTCTTTTCCTTTAATATAATTTTCCTCTCGCAAAAGCTGACCAGATTCGTAATACCATTTCCAGTTATTATCAGGTAAATTGTTTTTATAAGATCCTGTTTGTTCCACTTTTTGTGATATATAATAAAAAGTCCATTTACCATCACGTTTTCCATTATTAAAACTACCATTTGATTTTATTTTTCCTTCGGGATAAAAATACGTCCACGCTCCTTGTTGTAATCCATTTCCATCAATTATTCCTCCCTCTGCAATAATTTTATTTTTATCATATAGCTTCGATAAAACAATCACGCCTGAATCATTATACTCGCGATAATATCCTTCCATTACTCCGTTGATTATATTCACAGATGATTTTGGTCGACCGTTGTTATGATATTTACGATTTATCTCGAGACTGATATTATTTTGCTTATCAATTACTAACTCTCCATTGCGCCAGTTTTCCATTTTTAACACAAATCCATCTATACCGTAAGTTTTAAAAAATCCATTTTTCTTATCGTCTTTCCAAGTACCTTCTTCAATGAGAATAGTATCGTTTAATAATAATTTCCAAACTCCTTGTTTGAAACCAAATTTATCGAGCGTATTAAATCTATCTACCGCTACTAACGTTCCTTTGTTGTATTTAATTAACGAAATTAAACGACCATCTGCAGCGTATTCCATTCCGTAACCCTGCTCTATTCCGGTTTTGTAATGCTGTACTTTTTGCAAGTATCCTTTGGGATGATAACTCTTAAAAATACTGTCTTTCACACCATTGTTCATCCACTGTTCAAAAGCAGGTTTATTATTCGGATAGAAATCTTTTTTCCATCCATTTTCTTGTCCTCTGCTGTAGTTTATTTCAGAAGTCTTTTGACCAGTTTCACTATAAAAAATCCATTGTCCATCAAGTACACCTTCCACTCTGTTTCCTTCTGATTTTAGTTGACTATTTTGGTAAAAAGTTTTCCAGTTTCCGTCTGGCTTTCCATTTTTGAAATACCCTTCTGATACTAACCTTCCGTTATCGTAAAAAAACTTTTTTAGCTCTGAAAATTTTGAAAAAGAAGTATCTTGCGCAGCGAGAAACAGCGGTAAAAACTGGAGAATAAGTGCGATAATTTTTTTCATTGCTAACAGGGCAAATATACCTCAAGGGCATTACAGAAAATTTAAAAAGCCCAAAATATTTTCTTAACAAACACTAACTATTAATTAAATAATTATTTTAAAATAAAATGATATGTTATTATATGTCCTGTTAGTATGGTTAGTAAAATAATGAGGTAAAATTTGTTTTTATAGCTTATTGTAGCTTATTAACATGTAATGAACAATATTTTTTTATTTAAATAATTGATTATGTGAAATAACTCATAATTATACACAATTGTTAATAGTAATAATTATAACCAAATTTTTAATAAGTAATTGTTATTTTAATCAATTAAAAAGTTCATAAACATTTAACAAAAACTTAAAAGTAAATTTTGTTTATAGGTTGTAAATAATAAGCAGATGTTCTTTCAATTATCCAAATAATTTTTTTGAAAGGTTTACACAATCAAATAGGGTTATTAACATATGAATTAACATCGTTATGAACATGATTTTAAACAGGTGTTGATTAACTTGATTTATTACCTTTGTTTTCATGTTACTACTTACACCAGAACATTTTAAAGATTATGAATTAATCGATTGCGGCGACTTTGAAAAATTGGAACGCTTTGGTAAGTATATTACTATTCGTCCTGAACCACAAGCTGTTTGGAATAAGGTATTATCTGAAAATGAGTGGAATAAGTTAGCGCATGTGCGATTTAAACCTAATACAAGCTCTGCTGGAACTTGGATTAAGCTTAAAGAAATGCCAGACCAATGGAAGATTTCTTATGATTTAGCGGATACTAAAATTATTTTCCGTTTAGGTCTTACTTCTTTCAAACACGTAGGTATTTTTCCTGAGCAGGCAGTAAATTGGGATTTTATTTATTCGCAGATAAACCAACTAAAGAAAGATATACCAGAACCCAAAGTACTAAATCTCTTTGCTTATACAGGAGGGGCAACGCTTGCGGCTAAGGCGGCGGGTGCAGACGTTATTCACCTTGATTCGATTAAACAGGTGATTTCTTGGTCAAAGGAGAATATGGATTTATCTGGTTTAGATAATATCAGATGGTTAGTAGAAGATGCGCTGACATTTGTTCGTCGGGAGGTAAAACGTGGAAAACAATACAATGGGATTATTTTAGATCCGCCGGCTTATGGTCATGGTCCGAATGGAGAAAACTGGAAGTTAGAGGAAATGATCAATGAAATGATACATGGAGTTGCGCAGATATTAGACCCTAAAAATTCGTTTTTAGTGTTAAATACCTATTCCTTAGGATTTTCTGCTCTGATAATTCAAAATCTTTTAAAAGAAGCTTTTGGTAAAAGAGGAATGAATTGTGAGTTTGGTGAAATATATTTACAGGCTACTTCAGGAGTAAAACTTCCATTAGGAGTTTTTGGTCGATTGAAAGTGTAAACTTTTAATTGTTTATAACGTACGAAATACCTCTTAAAAATCGTTGATTTTAAACGATGCTAATTTTAATTTTGTCTAATCATGCAAGCGAATAAAGGATACGAAGAAATTTTACAAAAGCTCGATGCTTTTATTCGCAAGTATTATAAAAATCAGTTGTTGCGTGGAACAATATATTCCTTTTCACTGCTTCTTAGTTTTTATTTAGTACTGACTGTTTCTGAATCCTTCATTTGGTTTAATGCTGCTATACGCTCTGTGTTTTTCTGGAGCTATTTACTGACTGCTTGTTGGATACTTTACAAATGGATTTCAATTCCCTTGTTAAACTTAAATAGAATTGGAAAAATTCTAACCTATGATGATGCAGCGAAAATTATAGGACTACATTTCACAGATATTAATGATAAACTTTTAAATACACTTCAGTTATTTGAGTCGCTGGAAAATAATAATCAGAATAAAGAGCTGTTGCTCGCTTCTATTGAACAAAAAAGCAAACAATTACGTCCTGTTTCTTTTACTAGCGCTGTTGATTTAAGTAAGAATAAAAAATACATTAAGTACGCACTACCTTCATTACTAATACTGATTGGAATTTTAATTATTGCTCCTGGATTAATATCAGACTCTACTAAACGAATTTTGTTTCATAACACTCAATTTACTAAGCCTGCTCCTTTTAAATTTACCATCACTAATAATAAGCTTCAAACAACACAATTCGAAGATTATTCTTTAGAAATAAAAGTAAAGGGAAAAGAAATTCCGCAAGAAGTTTACATTGAGTATAACGGCAATACCTTTAAGTTAGATAAAAAAGACAAACTTAATTTTAATTACGTTTTCAGAAACTTACAAAAGAACACCCCTTTTCAATTAATGGCTGATGGTTTTTATTCTGATGAATATGAAGTTGAAATAATTCCGAATCCATTAATTGTTCAGTTTTCTGTCGACTTAAATTATCCTGCCTACCTTCAGAAGAAAAACGAAAGCATTAAAAATACTGGCGATTTATATATCCCGGCAGGTACTCAGGTAAAATGGAATTTTGGTACGCAGAATACTTCTCGGTTAGATATACGTTTTGGTGATACTATTTATTATCTGAATCAGAATAACGACAATGAATTTGTTTTTCAAAAGCGATTAATGAACGGATTACAATATTCAGTACGCTCTGTGAATTCTTATATTACTTCAAAGGACTCAATGGTGTACACGATAAATGTGGTTCCTGATCGATATCCAACTATTCAAACAGAAGAACAAAAAGACACTACCTCTTATCAAAAATTATTCTTCAGAGGAATTACTCGAGATGATTATGGAATCAGTAAAATTAATTTTCAATATCGATTTATTAAACGCGATGGCCACGATGTCAACGAAAAAATAAATGCAGTAGCTATTAATTGTAATCATACTTTACAAGAACAATTCTTTTACTATTGGGATATAAGTACGGTAGGTATAAAACCGGGCGATGAACTGGAATATTATTTTGAATCCTGGGATAATGATGGAGTTTCAGGTCCGAAGAGTGTAAAATCACAAGCAGCAGTATTTAAGGCCCCGTCTTTAGGTGAATTAGCACAAGATGCAGAGCAGAAAAATAAAGTATTGAAGAATGAAATGGAATCAAGCATCCGCAAAGCTAAAGAACTACAAAAAAGCCTAGATGCTATTCAGAAACAGATGCTCAATAAAAAGAACCTTGATTTTGAAGACAAGAAAAAAATAAATGATGTATTAAAGCAACAAAAAGAGCTGGAGAAGAAGATCCAGGAGCTAAAAGAAAAGTACGAGCAGAACAATCAACTTCAAAATGAAATGAAGTTACCAGACCCTGAATTAGCAGAAAAGGAAAAGCAATTAGAAAAACTTTTTGAAGAACTGATGACTCCTGAAATGAAAAAGATGATGGAGGAATTAGAGAAGTTGATGGCGGAGTTTGATAAAGAAAAAATCCAGGAGAAGATGAACGAGATGAAGTTTGATACAAAGGATTTGGAAAAGCAATTAGAGCGTACGCTTGAACTTTATAAGAAGATGGAGTTAGAGGAGAAGATGAAAGAAACTGCGAATCAGTTGGAGGAGCTTTCAAAAGAGGAAAACAAGTTAGCCGATCAAGCAGAAAAGAAAGATGCAAAGGCAGAAGAAATTAAAAAAGAGCAACAAGACTTAAATAAAAAGTTTGATGATATTCAGAAAAGCCTGGATGATATTGAAAAGAAAAACCAGGAACTGGAATACTCTCAAGATTTGAAAAATTTTGATCAGGAGCAGAACTCTATTGATCAGGACATGAAGAATAGCGAGAATCAGCTAAGCCAAAGTCAGAGTAGTAAGGCAAGCAAATCGCAAAAAAGTGCCGCAAAGAAAATGCAGGACCTGGCTGATAAAATTCAACAACAACAACAACAACAGCAGGAAGAACAAGAGCAGGAAGATGAAAACGCTTTAAGGGCTTTGTTAGAAAATTTATTACGCTTTTCGTTTGATCAGGAAAAGTTAATGCAAGACCTCCGCAGTGTAGATATCAACGACCCTAAGTTTTTGAAGATGTCGCAGCAACAACGAAAACTAAAAGACGATGCGAAGGTTTTAGAAGATTCATTATTAGCTTTGAGTAAAAGGGTGGCCACGATTTCATCTACTGTTAATGAGGAAATCACCAATATTAACGCAAATACCGAAAAGGCGATTTTTAATTTACAGGATAGACAAGTTCAACAGGCGCGATCTAACCAACAATATGTGATGACCGCCATCAACAACCTGGCGCTAATATTAAGCGAGTCGTTGGACCAGATGCAACAGCAAATGATGCAACAGATGCCAAGCAACTCCTCTTGTAAGAAACCGGGGAAGGGCCAGCCCAAACCGGGACCAAGCGCTGGCGATATTAAAAAGATGCAGGAGAAATTATCACAGCAGCTGAAAGAAATGAAGGAGCAAATGCAAAAAGGAGGGAAAGAGGGAAAGGGCGGTCAGGATGGACAAAAAGGAATGAGCGAGCAGTTGGCCAAGATGGCAGCACAACAGGAGGCCTTGCGCAACATTCTTCAGCAGCTCGACAAAGAACAGAACAAAGACGGGCAAGGAAAGTTGGGTGATTTACAGAAAATTGCCAAGCAAATGGAAGAAACCGAAAAAGACATTGTTAATAAACGCATCACTGATTTAACGCTGAACAGACAGCAGGATATTTTAACTAGACTGTTAGAATCAGAAAAAGCAGAGAAAGAACGAGAGCAAGAGCAGAAGCGAGAATCATTTGAGGGAAAAGACATGTCTCGCTCCTCCCCTCAATTTGAAGAGTATAAGAAGGCAAAAACGAAAGAAACAGAATTGTTGAAAACCATTCCGCCATCCTTTAATAATTTTTATAAAAACTTAGTTAATTCGTATTTCCAAACTATCGGAAATTGATAGTAGATTTGTACCTCTTAAATGATGACCACCATGCAAATACAGTCAAAACCAGAAAACATCAATGTAGTTGAGAAATTCATAGACGACTTAAAAGTAAAGCATAATCTTTATGAGGAATGTTATGGGAATATGTTGGTAGCTGTTACCGAAGCTGTTAATAATGCCATAAACCACGGTAATAAGGCCAATCCTGAAAAGTTGGTGGACATAAAGTTTGAAGTGGAGGACGATCAATTCGGCTTTACAATATCGGATGAAGGACATGGGTTTGACTATTTAAATTTACCTGACCCAACAGATCCTGAAAATATTGAAAAACCTAGTGGTCGTGGTGTTTTTTTAATGAAACATTTGGCCGATCAAATTATATTTTCAGAGAACGGTCGCGTAGTAGAATTGTATTTTAGAAATGTCGTACCAGCAGAATAAGACAGGAGAAATTCACTTTTTTACCGAAGAGGTAGACTTTAAACTCGAGCAAAAAAAGAAGCTCGCCCGCTGGATAAACGCTATTGCTGGAGAACACGCTTTTTTAATTGATAACATCAACTATGTTTTTGTTTCAGATGCGTTTTTGTTGGAGCTAAACAAGAAATATTTAAATCATAAAACGCTAACCGACGTTATCACGTTTGATAACAGTTTTTTCAAACTTGTATTATCGGGCGACATTTACATAAGTATAGAAAGGGTTAGAGAGAATGCTGTTAAATTTAAGGTGGGTTTCCAAGAAGAACTTTGTCGGGTAATGATACACGGCCTTTTACATTTATGTGGATTTAAAGACAAAAATCCGATCGATAAAGAAAAAATGATCGATGCCGAAAATATGGCCCTTTTAAACTATTTTATATAATTCATTTATTTTCATTATTATGATTTATTAACTTAAATAGACCCCAACCTTTTTATATATTTTATTGATTAGTAAAGGGTTGAGCGATATTTTTTCTTTACTTTGTTTCACGTGGAACGATAAAAAAATGATAGACCAAGAATATGATGTAATTGTAGTTGGTGCTGGACATGCTGGTTGCGAAGCAGCAGCAGCAGCAGCCAATATGGGTTCAAAGACCCTCTTGGTTACAATGAATATGCAGACAATAGCGCAAATGAGTTGTAATCCTGCAATGGGCGGAATTGCCAAAGGACAGATAGTACGTGAGATTGATGCTTTAGGTGGCTATTCTGGTATTGTAAGCGACAAATCGGCCATACAGTTTAGAATGTTAAACCGTTCGAAAGGACCAGCTATGTGGTCGCCCAGAACACAGAATGATCGCATGCTTTTCTCTTCTGAATGGAGACAGGTACTTGAAGGACTACCAAATTTAGATTTTTGGCAGGACATGGTCTCGTCGTTAATCATCGAAAAGGGTGTTTCACGTGGAATCATTACAGGAATGGGCATTAAATTCAGAAGCAAATCGGTTGTTTTAACCAATGGAACTTTCTTGAATGGTATAATTCACATTGGTGAAAAGCAATTTGGAGGAGGTAGGGCTGGTGAAAAGGCCTCCACAGGTATTACCGAACAATTAGTAGAAGCGGGGTTCACTGCTGGGAGAATGAAAACAGGCACGCCCCCTAGATTAGACGGTAGATCTTTGAATTATGATGTTATGGAAGAACAATTTGGAGATGAAAATCCGGACAAATTCTCCTATATAGACACCAATTCTTTAGCAGAGCAAAGAAGTTGTCATATTGCATACACTAACGATGAAGTCCATTCAATATTAGCTACGGGATTCGAGAAATCACCAATGTTTACAGGTAGAATTCAAGGATTGGGTCCGCGATATTGTCCTTCAATTGAAGATAAGATTACTCGATTTTCTGAACGAGATCGTCACCAGTTATTTGTGGAGCCGGAAGGTTGGAACACGGTTGAGATTTATTTGAATGGCTTTTCTAGTTCTCTACCGGAGGACGTTCAATACGCCGCTTTACGTAAAATAAAAGGTTTTGAGAACGTTAAAATGTTCCGACCAGGTTATGCCATCGAATATGATTACTTCCCGCCATTACAGCTCAAACATACGTTAGAAACGAAGTTGATTAAAGGGCTGTTTTTCGCCGGTCAAATTAATGGAACAACAGGCTATGAAGAAGCCGCTTGCCAAGGTTTAATGGCCGGTATCAATGCGCATCGATATGTAAAAAGTAAAGAAGGGTTTGTTCTGGATCGTTCGGAGGCTTATATCGGAGTATTAATTGATGACTTAATTACAAAAGGCACTGATGAGCCATATCGCATGTTTACAAGTCGTGCTGAGTTTAGGACTTTGCTTAGACAGGATAATGCTGATTCGAGACTGACTCCGAAGGGAATTGAACTAGGTCTTGTGGATGAAAAAAGGAGAGAAATTTTTGAGGAAAAGATGAATGCAATCTTAGAAGTCACCAATATTGTCACCAATCACAGTGTTTCTCCCGAAGAGGCAAATCAATGGCTAATATCATTAAATACAGGAGAACTGTCGCAAAAAACGAAAACAAAACAGCTTTTATCTCGTCCACAAGTTAATTTGAACGATTTAATCATTAACGCACCCTCATTAAAAGTAAAACTAGAAAAATATTTATCAAAAACAGATGTATTAAATGGGGTTGAAATCGATGTTAAGTACGAGGGATATATAATTAGGGAGCGGGAGCTAGTAGAAAAGATGAATCGCCTAGAGTATATCAAGCTAAATGATAGCTTGGATTATAACAAAATAGAAAGTTTATCACTGGAGGCGCGTCAAAAACTAACACAAATACGACCAGCTACATTAGGACAAGCTTCTAGGATCAGCGGTATAAATCCGTCAGATATTTCTGTTTTAATGGTATATATCGGACGATAGTTCCACGTGAAACCCTCTTTTATAATATAATGAACATAAATGAAAATATAATGAGTTGTTCCACGGGAAACATTAACTTATGGAGAAATTAATACAATGTCCTGTTTGCTCTAGCGAACAATTTAATCAAGTACTGACATGTACAGATTATACAACAACAAACGAAGAGTTTGTAATATGCCAGTGTACCGATTGCTCTTTTCGTTTTACAAATCCTCGTCCTGATATAAACAATAGTGGTAAATACTATCAATCCGAAGAGTATATCTCACATACTGATAGTAACAAGGGCCTATTAAATAAAGCATATCAAATTGCTCGCGATTATATGATATCTACTAAGTATAAGTCGACAGTTAAGAAGTATAATGCTAAATCCCTGATGGATTATGGATGTGGAACAGGTGATTTTTTGAAATATTGTATAGATAGAAATCATGATGCAATAGGGTTAGAAATAGATAATAATGCACGAAAAATCGCAATTGACAAAGGCTGCAAAGAGGTGTATTCGCCCGATCATTTAACTAATATTAAACCAGGTTCTGTCGATATAATTACACTATGGCATGTACTAGAACATATACACGATTTACATCCTACGATACAGCAGTTTAATCGTATTTTAACCAGGAATGGAACCATAGTAATTGCTGTTCCTAACCATCAATCGTATGATGCAAGGTGTTACGGTAAATATTGGGCGGCATATGATGTTCCACGGCATTTATATCATTTCAATGTTGCATCAATGACGCGTCTAATGAACGATAAGGGATTTAGTTTAATTGAAACAAGGACGATGCGACTTGATCCTTTTTATATTGCTTTACTGAGCAATAAGTATCAAACGAGTAGAATGAACCCTATAAAAGCCATTTATGTTGGAGTAATAGCCAACCTCAAAACACTCTTTAATATTAGCAATAGCTCATCAATCATTTACATATTTAAAAAACAATAACATGAAAAAACGTTTAACTCTCTTTTTATTGAGCATAGTTATGATAGGCAAAGCTCAAATTACAATTACCGCGGGAGATCTTCCAACAGTTGGTTCAAATTTTATAACCGGATCTGATACTGTTTATTCAGACATAATTTCTCCAGGGGGCGCAGCACAAGTATGGAACTATTCACAATTAGTGAATCATGTACAAGATACATTGGCGTTTCAATCCGCAGCGGGAACACCATATCTATCAAGCTTCCCTGGTGCTACTTTAGCCGCTAATAACCCTTTAGATAGCGTATGGGCCTATTTTCTAAGCAATAGCAATGGCTTGTATTTGAAGGGCGCGTATACCTATAGTGTGGCTGGATTTGGGGGAGCTTCTAATGTAGCATTGGTATATAATCCTGCTCAAATCTATATTCCAACACCCTTTACCTATGGAAGCACACGCAACGAAGTTTCACGTTTTCAGTTAGACCTTACTTCTATGTCGCCAAGCATTAGAATAGTTCATAGAACTGAAACCACATTAAACGGAGATGGTTATGGAGGCCTAACAACACCCTATGCAACGTATGCAAATACAATCAGAATTAAATCGGTAGAACTTTCATACGATTCTGTTTATGTGGATATATTCGGAATTGGCTTTTATACATTGGCACAGACAAGTCAATCGCAGGTTTCAAGTTATAGGTGGTATAAAAACGGTAATCCTTCGCTTGTATTAAGTTTGAATGCAGATAGTCTAGCAACAAATGTTTTTGGTGCTGATTTCTTGGTTGTTCCAGGTGCAACAGGAATCAATGCATTGGCAGATCAAGAAGCAATTAAGGCCTATCCAAATCCTGCATCTGACATTTTAGTGGTTGATATTCCGAAAGAATTGAAATCAGAAAGCACATTGCAGATTTATAATAATGCCGGACAATTAATCAACACGGTTTCGATTAATGATCTTGATCGTTATATGTTGGATGTGAAACAATATCCTGCTGGATTGTATTCGTTTATCTTAACAGGTACAAAAACATATTCATCAAGATTTGTTGTTCAGCACTAGTCGGTTTTAATTAAAGCAAGTTGAATGGAGTTAATATCAACTGTTGGATCGGTTAATGGAATTCGTTGTGGAACATTGTTCGAAATAGGTCTATACAAATAGAAAAGAGTTTCTTTGTCCTTATAACGCATACGGATAGCCGTATTTTTTGGAAGGTATAATAAGGATTCTTTTATTCCGAATGAAATATCAATAAATGCCTCGTTGTGAAATAATTGCAGCGAGGCATTGTTTGTTTTAAGGGCTACATTTTTAAGTAGTTCATTTGGCACAGAATCTTTTAATAAAGGAACATAGCTCTGCTTTTTAAATGAAAAATAATTTGAAGGGAGGCTATCATCAGGTAAAATAAATTCTGTCCATTTAATCCAATTATTATTTGACAAGTTGCTTCCCAATTGTTTGATGCGATCA
>CALQOD010000048.1 GCA_943332105.1 Chitinophaga pinensis
TCGTCATTTCGACTTCGCTCAATGAACGATTAATTTAATTTTATAAAATAGAGAACCAATTATTATCAATTTATCATGTAGTGAATCAGAACCCCATAAATAACTACTGGCACGGCAACACAAATCAATACAGAACTTGCCACATAATTACTTCCGTATTTATTAAATGAATTCAGGAAGCGCTCCGACAAACCAAATACATCATCACAAAAACTTCTGAAGTTCTTTATTGCCAACCAGAATGAGAAATAAAACACTCCCCCAATAATTGCGCAGTAATGAAAGCCGAGAATAGTATCTAACAATAACAACCACGAATACGGAATGACAAAATAATAAACGATGACATTCATCTCGTTATAGGTAAAGCCCGTTAAACGTCCCATAAGCCACAAAGCGCCGGCTACGATGCGGAAGATGATTTTATTCATAAATCAATAATCACCCAACTCTTTAATCGCCTTGTTCAGTTCTTTTATTCGATCTTGTGTGATGCCTTCCAAACAACTCGAATAAATCATTGGTTGCATACTTCCACCCTCGTAAAACGATGCTTCAAATTTACAATGTGCATCACGATATTTAATCCAATCGTTTTCTGCTTTAATCAATAGGCTTTTCCTATTCTCGTCTAACTTCGATATCAGCATTTTATAGACTTTATTGAGCTCCGCATCTACTTTATAATATCCACGTGCCGCAGACTGATTCATTTCAGCCTGGGTTTGAGCGTGGGTGTTGTTGAATAATAACAACAATAAAAATACAATAATTAGTTTTTTCATTTTAAAGAAATACATAATGTCTTCTGATAAATTTTCTAAATTAAAATCCAATAAAAACAACCCTTCTATTATAGTAAATTATGCTAAAAAATTCGAATATGTTTCAAATATTTAACAAAAACTAACACAAACCGATTTATATCAAATTGGAATTTATTTACGAGTGGTTACTAATAAAATAACCACTAAATTAAGTGATACCGTAATTGTCCAATTTTTCCAAACATTCCGTTGTTTAATCCTCCTTGCCTCATTAGTATACCCCATGTAATATTCGTGGTTTTTAATTAAATCGGCATCTGGATAATTTAAATTTCTATCTTTGGGCCTAGTCGAAGAACATGAAATTGCAGGGACAAGACCAACTAAAGGTGATAGAAATATACTTGTTAAAAATGTTGCAGTTCCTGAGCCATGATATCCATCATAATTCGATTTAGCATCCTCTATACCTAATAAATACTTTCCTTTTTTAGAATCTGCATTTTTATCAATACTATTATTTACATCTATCCATTCACTAAAAATATCTTTAGAACCATTTTCATAACGAATTTTTATTACATCCTTTAATAATATTGTATATATAGGACCATTTTCATTTTCAAATTTTTTGTATTTTATTTCAGTTTGAGTAATTTCTAGAACCTTTGAATAAACTTCATCTCCATTTTTTTTCGTAATAACATCTTGGGCTTTTGCTATTGAAAAATTTAATGAAAATATAATAACTACAATGTATTTTACAGTATTTCTCATATATGATGATTTATAAACCTTTTATTTATAAATAAAGATAATAAAACAAGTTTAACAAGAAACCACTAAGTTTCAAAAAAACACCTCCCACTCTCCTTCTTTACCTATCACTTCACCAATCGCTTCGAAGCAGTTCGAGGGAATATTATATTCTTTCATGAGCGCTGTAATTTCATCTATCCCTTCGGGTGCTACCGCTATTAAAAGTCCGCCGCTAGTTTGTGGATCACAACCAATATGCAATACATCCACCGATGGCTCTTGAACTCTATTTCCATAGCTATTCCAGTTCCTATAGGTGATGGCCGGTATGGTATATTGAGCCAGATAATTGTTAATATTCGGAAGTAATGGCCATTGCTCGGCATTGATTTTTGCAGCAAGTCCTGTCTCATTAAGCATCTCTAATAAATGTCCGAACAATCCAAAGCCCGTTATGTCCGTTAACGCATGAACACCCTTCACTTTCGAAAGTACTTCGCCCAGCTTGTTTAATCGACACATCGAATCAACTGCATTTTGTAAATCGGCATCATTCGCTTTCCCCATCTTATGCGCTGTTGTAATAATACCAACACCTAATGGCTTTGTGATAAATAAATAATCACCTTTTTGAATGCCCTGATTGGTCAACACTTTTGTTTTATCGACAATGCCATTTACCGATAATCCGAATATTGGCTCCGGACTATCAATGCTATGTCCGCCAGCAAGTGGAATGGCCGCTTCATCACAAACCTGAATTGCGCCTCGCATCACTTCTGAAGCTATATCAGCAGGAAGTTTATCGATCGGCCATCCTAAAATCGCTAATGCCAAAATAGGTCTTGCTCCCATTGCATAAATATCACTAATCGCATTCGTAGCAGCAATCCTTCCGAAGTTAAACGCATCATCAACAATTGGCATAAAAAAATCAGTAGTCGATACTAACGCTTGTCCATTACCTAAGTCGATAACGGCGGCATCATCATTCGTAAGATTACCTACCATCAAATCTGGAAAAGTCATTTTACTTTTTGCCTTACCTAATATTTCAGAAAGAACAGATGGAGAAATCTTACATCCACAACCATAACCATGACTAAACTCAGTGAGCTTTACTTTACTTTCCATCTTACAACTCTTTCTTTTTATTAATCATTTTACGAATTCCAACTCCCTTCTCCTCCCAACTAAATTCTACTTCTGCCTCTTTCTTATTTTCCTGACTCATTCCAGAATGCTGATAGGTCTTATCATAATATTCTAACATTTTCAAAACCCAACTTCGGATATCCCCATCTGTTAGATATTGAACTGCTTCTTTCGCATGCTGAGGCCCCATCCTTCTGGAAACGTCCTGCGTTTTTTCAATCAATATATCAGCATCAAAAATTCCATACTCTTGAAGAATACGATTCGTGCGCGTTTCTAAAGAAACATTCACTGTAAGCTTAGATGCAGTTCGGATTTGTTCAAAAATCATAGGTGGAATTTGATTCCTGCCAATATGTCGACTTTCATTCTCTATCCAAATAGGTTCAGTTGAACTTGTATCAGATAAAATCCATGATATGTGATTCTCAAAATGCTCTTGCATAAATTGCGGCTCTTGACCTAAGGCGCCAAAGGCTGAACCTTTATGATGTGCTATACCTTCGAGGTCGATGATTTGTTCCCCTTCTTGCGCCAGCAAATGAAGCATTTCTGTTTTGCCTGAGCCTGTTCTTCCTCCTAGCACAATATAATTCCTTTGCTGCGAATACTGATCAATCACCCAATGACGAAATGTTTTATAACCGCCTTTGAGTAAGGTAACTTTAAATCCAGCCATCTGTAAGAGCCACGCTAAAATATTCGAACGCATTCCCCCACGCCAGCAATATATCATAACGTTCTTTTCTGGCGCTAATTCACTTGCACGAATAATCTTTTGATGAAACTCAGGTCCTATTAACTCAAAACCCTTGAGCACTGCAGCTTCTCTACCTTGTTGCTTATAAACAGTTCCAATTATTTTTCTTGCTTCATCATCAAGCAATGGCAACGACTGAGCTCCTGGAATATGTCCGCGATTATACTCCGAAGTACTACGTGCATCCAACAAAGGGTAGCGTTTACTTTTATAAAGCTCAATAAAATCTTCGATGGAAACAGTGCGACTTTGCATAGAACAAATATAAAACTTATGATCATCATTTCTCTTTGAAAATCATTAATTGCTTTTTAATTTTACTAGATGAAAAGCTTAGCCGAAATAAAGAGCATTTTATCATCAAATAAAGATTACTTGTCTCGCAAGTACAACATAAAACAGTTGGCTATTTTTGGCTCGTATAGCAGATCTGAGGAAACTAAAAATAGTGATCTTGACATAATGGTTGAGTTTAACAAACCAATAGGTATCGAGTTTATTGATTTAGCAAATGAACTTGAAAAATTTTTAAATATCAAAGTAGATTTGGTTTCTAAAAAAGGTATCAAACCACAGTATTTTTCTCGCATACAAAACGAACTGATTATTGTTTACTAAATCAAACTATTTTCTTAGTTTTTTCAATATCATTTCTTTAGATACTAGTTTAGACTTATCAGCCTCATTAATCAAATATGACAATCCTATATCTTCAATTTGATTTTCTGATACAACTTTAAATTCAACTTCAGCTCGTTTCAAATATTTAGATAGAAGTCTTAAATTACCCTCTGAAATAGATTTAATCAGCAACATTTTCATTAAATCAATATTAAAAAATAAAAATCTATTTTCAAAAACAAAACAGCAGACGAATTATCATCTGCTGCTTTTATAAAACTGTTTGAATATTTTTAATTTAAACTCGGATCTTCTGGGAAGGTTGAAAGAATAGCGTATTCATTCCCCATCGACTTTAAAACCTTACCCCATAGCACCTCTGGCTCACCTAAGAAGTTGAAATCTGAAGGTGCATCCGTCACCAGCCATGCTTTTTCACGCATTTCATTTTCTAACTGATCGGGCTCCCAACCAGAGTAGCCAGCATAAAAACGAATCTGATCTGTAGTAACTTTATTCTCTTCAATCATATTCTTCAACGTTTCAAAGTCGCCACCAAACCAGATTCCGTTGGTAATTTCAATAGCACCTTGCAAGGTTTCTCCCAATGTATGAATGAAGTACAACGTATCCGTCTCTACTGGTCCGCCAAAGTATAAAGGTGCATTAAACTCAGGGAAATTATCCACCGCCTGATTCACGGTTACATCCGTAGGCTTGTTCAAGATAAATCCTAATGTTCCTTTTTTATCGTGTTCACTTAGCAATACAACTGAACGCTTAAAAAATGAATCAGCAAGAAATGGCTCTGATACGAGTAAACTGCCTTGTGTGGGTTCGAATATTCTTTTCATATTGCTTTAATTTGATATTGTCTTAAACTAATGTATTTAGGTTTTGTTTCTAATAAGTGATTTAATTTTGGACGATATTAAATTAAAAAACGAATTTTCTTACATTTTCTTACATCGATATGAACAAAGCAGCTAACGAAATTAATTAAAAAACGATTTATTCGCTTAGGATTTTATACTTTTGACAACGATAAATTTTTTATGAAACAGGGAACACCTTTTAGCCAACATTTGCAGCAAATGCGCGAGCAATACGACAAAGGTATTTTGTCGGAAAATGAGCTTGATGCAAACCCGATGAAACAGTTTGAAAAATGGTTTACTGATGCTATAAATAATGAAGTCCAGGAGCCAAATGCCATGTGTTTTTCATCGGTAGTGGATAACAAGCCATCTTCAAGAATTGTATTGCTTAAAGGACTTGATGATCGTGGGTTTATTTTCTATACCAATTATCAAAGTAGAAAGGGTGAAGAAATCAACACTAACTCGCAGGTTTGTTTAAATTTTTTCTGGCAGGCAATGTCGCAACAAGTTCGAATTGAAGGAACGATTTCAAAAGTAAGTGCGGAAGAATCGGATGCTTACTTTGCTGTGCGACCGCGTGAGAGCCAAATAGGTGCTTGGGCTTCGGCTCAATCGTCTATTCTTTCTTCGCGAAAAGATTTAGAAGATGAAGTTGTACGATTAAATACACATTACGAAAACAAAACAATTCCTCGTCCAGATTTCTGGGGAGGTTATTTAGTTATACCTAACCGGATTGAATTCTGGCAAGGTCGACCGAACAGATTACACGACCGATTTTTATACGAGCGCAATGGCGAAAGCTGGATGGTATTTAGATTAGCTCCTTAATGATTAATATGCATTTTACCCTATGAAATTCGGCCAGTTATTATTAATTGCACTCATCTTAATCATTGATTTGTATGTTTATCAAGCATTCAAATTTGCTTTCCGTAATTCTTCCGAATTTTCTCAAAAAACAACAACGATTATTTATTGGTCGTTAACTGCCTTTTGTGTTTTAGTGATACTAAGTGCCATGATATGGGACATTCAAACATGGCCTAAATTTATTCGCACCTACTTTACCGCATTTGTATTCATTATCATGATTTCAAAATTATTGATTTTGGTTTTTATGCTAGTGGATGACTTAACGCGATTTGTAAAATGGTGTTATTTCAAATTTTTTCCAGTTAAGCAATTAACTGATGCTACTAACGGGAATGCATTACCGCAAGGCATTACACGATCTGATTTCCTTGTGCGTCTTGGAATATTTGTGGGAGCTATTCCCTTTGTAAGTTTACTGTATGGGATGGCTAAAGGCGCTACTGATTATCATGTACGAAAGGTAAAGTTAAAACTACCTAATCTACCGAAAGGGTTTCATGGATTTAAAATTGTACAAATTTCGGATATCCATTCTGGTAGTTTTGTTACACAAGAACCATTAAAAAGAGCGATTGGTATTATCAACGGATTAAATCCGGATTTAATTTTATTTACGGGAGATTTAGTTAATAACACAAACGAAGAAGTCATTGAACACATGCCTGCTCTTTCTAAATTAAAGTCGAAACATGGCGTAATTTCCATTCTTGGCAATCATGATTATGGCGACTATGTGAAATGGGAAAGCGATGATAAAAAAATACAAAATTTACAGTCGTTGATTGGCCATCATAAAGAAATGGGTTGGAATATTTTATTGGATGAGCATCGAATATTAGAGAATAATGGAGATAAAATCTCCTTGATTGGAGTTCAGAACTGGAGTACGCATTTACGGTTTCCGAAGTATGGAAGTATGAAGAAAGCTACGACGGATATTCAATACAGTGACTTTAACATTTTACTATCACACGACCCTTCGCATTGGAGAGGAGAGATTTTAAAAGAATATCCTAAAGTAGATTTAATGCTTGCAGGGCATACACATGGATTTCAGTTCGGAATTGAAATTCCTTATTTCCGTTGGAGTCCTGTGCAATATGTTTACAAAGAATGGGCAGGGTTATATCAGGAAGGTCATCAGTACTTGTATGTCAACCGTGGACTAGGTTTCTTAGGTTATCCTGGTCGTGTGGGAATATTACCTGAAATTACATTGCTCGAATTAGAATGTGCTTAATTAATCAGCTATGTTAAATCCTCATCTGTATTTAATTCCCTGCGGACTCAGCACCGATACTGCGCCAGAAATGTATTTATCTGCGAGTACACTTGATATCATTCGTAAGTTGAAAGTATTTATTGTGGAGAATGAAAAATCGGCGAGAGCATTTTTAAAACAATGTGCTATTGAAACACCGCAAGCAGAATTAACATTTTTCGAATTAGACAAGCACGATCCTAAGCAAAACATCAATTCATTTTTAGATCCGTTAAAGAATAAAATCCCAACTGGCTTATTAAGCGAAGCTGGTTGTCCTGCAGTTGCTGATCCAGGAGCACGCATTGTAGCTGCTGCTCACAAAGCGAATATTAAAGTCAAACCATTGATTGGACCATCTTCAATTTTGTTAGCGTTAATGGCTTCGGGATTAGACGGACAACGTTTTTGTTTTCATGGTTACTTACCAATCGATAGAAGCGAACGCATTAAAACGCTTCAGCAATTAGAGCGTTCGGCACAACAACGCAAAGAAACACAAATTTTTATTGAGACGCCGTATCGTAACAATCCAATGTTAAAAGATATTCTATCAGCTTGCAACAACGAAACAAGATTATGCATTGCTTCTAATATTGATACGGACCAGGAAAGTATTCGCACCTTACGTATTCAGGAATGGAAAAAACAAATTCCTGAGTTGCATAAGATACCCGTGGTGTTTTTGATTTTGTAAAATTCTTATAAGATCAAATAAATACAACCATTCCTTTCTATCCTTTTCCGCTTTGCCCTTTGCCCTTCGAGCGCCTCAGGGACCAAGGTCTTAGCGTAAAAAATACTATAGAAACAACCTGAAATTTAACTTGATTCTAAGTCTATAAATTCTTTTTCCTAAAGATCATGTTTGCGCATTGAAAAACAAGTTCGGTCTAATTTAGGAGGATTGTTGTAATCGATATTATATGCACAACAGATAAGATACCATGCAGCAGCAAATCGCTCATCAGGCGTTTTACTCAACCAATATTCTTTGTTATTATCCGCCGACTCAAAAGTATTTATCTTAAAAGCCGTACGATCTAATTTTGGTTTCTCCATGAATTAAATTACATATTAAATTAATTTTCACATTACCACAATAGTACAATAGCAAATTAGCAAACGATAAAGCAGTGTTGCAACAAGTTGCAACACGCTTTATCAATTCTTTTTCAAATTAACCAATCGCTTTATTCACCAACGCCACAATCTCAGACTCAAGTTTCACCGCTTGTTCTTCGATGGATGCTGCTTTCTTTAAAATGTCTGCTACAAATGTTTTGTCATCGTAACTGCCTGTATTAATCTTAACATTCATATGCGCACCTAATACAGCTGTGCGAGCACATAATGCACCCACGCCTGCATCAGTAATCGAATTCGGATTTCCTATTTCAACCATCGCTTTCATTACTTCCATTGACGCAAGTGAAACTTCCATCACTTTCAAAGGGACTTCAATCGCATATTTCGTTGCATCCTGAATAGCCTGCTTGCGAATTGCTTTTTCTTCAGCTGTCCCTTTTGGTAATGCAAAGCCATTCATGATTGCATTAAACGAGCGTGTGTCGTCATCAACTAAATCCAACAACTGATTTTTATAAGCCTGCCCTTTTTCTGCCCAAGTACTAAACTCTTCCCAACGGTCTTCCCATCCTTTTTTCGATGCACTTAGATTTGCTACCATTGTTGCTAAGGATACACCTAATACACCTGCGTATGCTGAGATAGATCCACCTCCTGGTGCTGGCGACTCACTAGCAGTTTCATCTGCAAATGCATTCAGCTTCATATTCACTAATGGCGCTTGATTGCCTTCGTTCAGTACATATTCGATAATTCGTTGCTTCATATCAAAAGGACCTAACTCATCTAAGCCCATCGATTTTACAGCAATATGAATTAACTCCTCATCACTAACACCTGCGGATAACCGTTGTTTCTTCAAAAAGTATTTACCAGCATCCAACATTGCACTCAACGGTACTAATCCAACTAACTCACTACCCGTTACTCGTGCCCCACGATTATAGGCGCTCTTGTAACATTCTTCAAAAACGATATGTAATGGTGTTTCTTTGAACTGAGTAATATTAATTGACACTTGCGCTTGACCGTATTCTTCAATATACCAACCAATCGCTTTAACCCCTTTTAACGAACCTGGAATTCGTATTTCATTGCCTTGTTCATCCAATACTTTCTTTCCTTTCTCATCTGTCTTTATACGTCCTGCTTCGCGAATATCAAATGCGATCGAGTTAGCACGCTTTACCGACTTAGAATTCAGATTCACATTGTATGCAATTAAAAAGTCACGTGCGCCGATAACAGTACCTCCCGACTTTGCAGAAAATTCTGCCGGACCAAAATCAGGTTTCCATTGAGGCTCTTTTATCTTTTTGAAAAATCCTTCGTACTCACCTGCACGGATTACCGAAAGATTACTTCTTGATTTATCCGATTGTGCATCTTCATATAAATAAACGGGAATATTTAATTCTTCTCCAACTCGCTTTGCTAACTTCTGACTCCAAGCTGCAGTTTCTTCCATCGTAATATTTGCAACAGGAATAAACGGACAAACATCAGTTGCTCCCATTCGAGGATGCTCCCCATGATGCTTCGACATATCGATTAACTCTGCTGCTTTTTGAATTCCTCGGAATGCAGCTTCCACAACAGCTGCCGGCTCACCAACTAACGTTACTACAGTACGGTTAGTCGCTTTACCTGGATCAACATTCAACAACTTCACTCCTTCTACACTGCTGATTGCATCTGTAATCTGATTGATAACCTGTAAATTACTTCCCTCACTAAAATTAGGAACACACTCGATTAATTGTTTCATATCTTTTATAAACGATTTTAATTTATTATTTCAATTTTCCGTTAATCATCACTTTGTCTACTACATTTCTTCCGTAAGCATAAGGGATATATCCAACAGAAGGAATTTCTTTCGTGATAAACAAGTTCGCTTTTTTGTGAGGCGCTATCGAACCTAGCTCATCCATTACACCCATTGCATAAGCACTGTTTAATGTTGCAGCATTGATGGCTTCTTCCGGCGACATTCCTAAATACAAACAAGCTAACGTTAGTACGAAATTCATATTCCCCGAAGGAGATGAACCAGGATTATAATCGCTAGCTAGTGCAACTGCCAAACCAGCATCAATCATTTTACGAGCTGGCGGATAATGAATCTTTAAGAAGAACGCAGTACCTGGTAATAACGTAGGCATTGTTTTACTTCCTAATAACGTTTTGATTTCATCATCACCCACACATTCTAAATGATCGACAGATAATGCATGATGCTTAACACCTACTTGCACACCACCTGAAAAATCTAATTCGTTAGCATGAATTTTCGGTTTTAGTCCGTGCTTATTTCCTGCTTCTAAAATTCGATCTGTTTCATCCACAGTAAAAAATCCGCGGTCGCAAAACACATCGTTATAATCTGCAAGACCTTCATCAGCAATAAAAGGAATCAATTGATCAACTAATAAATCCACATACGCTGAACGATTTTCTTTGAACTCTGCAGGGAATGCATGTGCTCCTAAAAAAGTTGCTTTGATAGTTAAGTCCGTAGTTTCTTTCAAACGGCGAATAACACGAAGCATTTTTATTTCTGCATCATACGATAATCCGTATCCGCTTTTAATTTCAATCGCACCAGTACCTGTCATGGTCATTTCGTGAATACGCGACATAGCTCCATCAAATAACTCATCTTCGGAGGTTGATTGTAATCGCTTAGCAGAATTTAGAATTCCACCACCGCGCTTTGCAATCTCTTCGTAAGTTAAACCATGAACACGATCAACAAACTCACTCTCGCGAGAGCCAGCAAAAACAATATGCGTATGAGAATCACAATAAGCAGGTAAAACAAAACGATTGGTGGCATTAATAACATTGGTCACATCTGAATGCGGCATATTATTCATTTGGCCTATCTCAACAATCTCTGTCCCCTGAATCAGCAACCATGCATCATCAATTATTGGCAAATCCTTCATCTCCGCACCCATAATCACATGGCTTCTATTCGCCTGTACGAGTCCTTTAATATTGGTAATAAGCGTTCTGTTCATAATACAACAATAGGTTACGAAGATAATCAAGAAGTGGCGCAATAAAATGCAGGTATTGATGATTTAATTCACGGTCAAATGCTAATAATTGTTAAAAATAACAATAATAAAAGTGTTGAAAACATGATAGCGAATTGTCAATTCTTGCCCATCTAAAATAATACTTTTAAGTCGTGAACTATACAGAACTGGCCCTAGAGCTAAATCCGCTAGAATTATTTAGCGAAATGCTGACTTACCAATTGGGTGAAGTCGGATTCGAAATGTTTGAAGATACTCCGCAAGGATTCAAAGCATACATACAAACTGCTAACTACAATAATGAAGCTGTTCTTGAAATTATCGAAGGCATTAAAGAACTGAATTGCGAAGTAACTTACAGCGTTCAGGATATTCCCTGGCAAAATTGGAATGCAGAATGGGAGAAAAATTACCAACCTGAAATTATAGGTAATAAAATTTATGTCCGCGCTGAATTTCACGAGGCAAATCCATCTTACCCACATGAGATCATTGTGCAGCCACGTATGGCTTTTGGTACGGGTCACCATCCCACTACTTCGCAGGTTATGGAAGCTATGCTGAATATCGACTTCCAAAATAAATCGTTGTTAGATATGGGTTGTGGTACTGGCATTCTTGCAATTCTTGGAATGCAACTCGGAGCAAGATCAGCATATGCAATTGACAACGACCCCAACTCAGTAGAAAATTCGATTGAGAATGCACAACGCAACGGATACCCTCAAATTGAAGTCGCACTAGGTAGCAGCGAATTATTAGAAGGCAAATCATACGATATCATATTAGCCAACATCAATCGCAATATTATTCTGAATGATTTAGAAAAATATGCCACCTCTTTATATGTAGGAGGATTATTAATTACGAGCGGATATTACACTTCAGATTTATACGTTATCAAAAATAAAGCAGCTGAATATCACATCGACTATTTACAACATACTTCACAAAACGATTGGTGTTGTGCTACCTTTAAAAAACAATAATCACGAATGAAAAAATTACTTTTATCAATCTTATTTCTAATTCCTTTTAGTGGATATTCTCAAGTGCAGAAACCATTCTCGGCGGATGCGCCTGCTTTTTTCAAAGAAATAAAAGCGTATTTAGAATTGACAAATAAAAAAGAAACGGAAAAGTTAACTGACCGCTTCGAATTAGTCTGGCTCGAACAACCCAAATTCACAGCGGATCAGCAAACTGTTGTTATTAAAACATGCAACGACATGTTAAAAAAACGACTAAAACCTTTTCCTGATTTCAGCAATTACATCGAAGCATTAATTGGTTTTTCAGAATCAGGGAAATCGGCTGAGATGTTTACGAAGTGGCATAGCAGTCTCGACAAAATGCTTTTTGGAAAAACAAAATACTTCAGTGATTATATTGAAATTTGCTCAGGATTATTCAGTGGAAATATTTTATATCAATCATCATCTACAAAATGGATGGCCGAGACAAATAATTTTATTTTTGATTTCGATTCAGTGCCGCGAGTTAATTTCCCTTCGATGAACTTAACCTGTTATGCAAAATCAGACAGCAGTGTCATTTACAATATTCAAGGTGTTTACTATCCATTAATAAAGAAATTCTACGGAACAGGTGGTAAAATCAATTGGATGCGAGCTGGAATTCCCGAGGAAGAAGCGTATGCTAATTTAAGAAATACTACCATTGATGTTACAAGTAGTATATATTCATCCGACTCCGTTCAATTCTACAATAAAAAATACTTTAAAGCGGCTTTGATTGGAAAAGTAACCGATAAAATTTTAGCGAATGCCGATTCGAGTAATGCTACCTACCCTCGTTTTCAAAGTTATGATGCGAATCTGACCATCAAAGAATTAATTAAAGATGCAGATTATGTTGGTGGATTTTCGCAACAAGGTGCAAAGATGATTGGCGCTGGAACAAAAGATCAAAAAGCAACATTAAACTTCAAGCGCAATGGCAAAATACAATTGAGTGTTCAATGTAAAAGTTTCGTTGTTCGTCCTGAGCGATTAAGTGCACAAAATGCAACTGCCATTATTTATTTTGATACAGATAGTATTTATCATCCTTCACTCGATTTTAAATATGTAAATAAAGATCGTCAGGTAAGTTTGATTATAGATAACTCTACTGGAATGTGTATGCCGTTTTTCAATTCCTTTCATAAAGTAGATATGTATGTAGATGGGATTTTTTGGAAGATTGACGACCCCTTGATGGAATTAAAAATGATTTCAGGCGCTGGAGCAAGTAAGATGATGATTGAATCAGAAAATTTATTTTCTGATGATCGCTTTCGCCAACTACAAGGTTTAGGAGATTATAATCCTTTGCAATTAATTTATAAATACAACAGAAGTTATGGCAATGTGATTTATTCAGCTACGCTCGCACAGATGTTAGGCGTTGCAGAGTCGGAAGCAAAATCATTAATGATATTTTTAGCTAACAAAGGATTCTTGACCTATGATGCGGAAACATCGAGTGCAATGGCAAAAGATAAAGTATTATATTATCTTGAAGCGAAAACAGAAAAAATAGATTACGATAAAATTGAAATCAGTTCATTAATATCTGCTAAGGCAAATGCAAAATTAAATTTATTGAATTTCGATTTAGATATGGAAGGAGTATCTCGAATATTTTTAAGTGATACACAAGCTGTTTGGGTAACTCCCGAGAACCAACAGATCAAGTTAAAGAAAAACCGCGACTTTGAATTCGCAGGTAAAGTGCATGCTGGTCGCTCTGATTTCTTTGGAAAGAAATTCGAGTTTATTTACGATCAGTTTAAATTCAATTTATCAACCATCGATTCTATTCGTTTGAAAGTGGTGTCAGATAATGAGCTAGATGAAAATGGTAATCCGAAATTGATTCCATTAAAGAGTACTCTTCAAAATGTATCAGGTGTTTTGTACATCGATAGTTTGAATAATAAATCGAGCAGAAAAAGTTATTCGCAGTATCCGAAGTTTGTGAGTGATAAAGAATCCTATGTATATTATGATCATCGTTCTATTTACGGTGGTGTTTATGATCGAGATAAATTCTATTTTAAAATTGAACCATTCACAATTGACTCACTCGATAATTTCTCTTCTGGCGGAATGAAGTTCGCAGGAGTATTTGTTTCAGGTGGAATATTTCCCGACATAAAAGAAATGGCGGTTATTCGTCCTGACTATTCATTTGGGTTTGAACGCAACTCACCGAGCGAAGGCTATCCGATGTATAGTGGGAAAGGAACATTTACCAATCATATAGACTTAAGTTATGCAGGTTTATTAGGAGATGGCAAAGTCGATTATTTAAGCTCATCGAGTACATCCAAAGAAATTGTTTTCTTCCTTGATTCAACGAATATGCAAAATGCCGCATTCGATTTAAGAAAAGAAATGATTGCAGGTGTTGGATTCCCAGATGCACAAGGCAAAGAGACAGCTATTAACTGGCGCCCTAAAAAAGATGAGATGTATGTGTACATGACATCTGATCCAATTGCAGTATATAACAAACAAGTTTCTTTAACGGGTAATTTATTACTTGCTTCAAAAGGGCTAGGTGGAAATGGAGATGCGAAGTTTGATGCATCGAACTTAGAAGCAAGAAATTTCTGGTTTAAACAAGATGCTTATGGTTCCGATACTGCCGACTTCAAATTAAAATCAGATATAGAATCCGTATTAGCAATTCAGACAAAAAATGTAAATGCAAAAATTGATTTAGTTAATCGTTTTGGAAATTTCTTATCCAATGGAAAGGGCTCCTATGTAAGTTTCCCATTAAATCAATACATCTGTTACATTGCACAGTTTAAATGGTTCATCGATAAAAACGAAGTCGAGTTTGGTGATGAAAATGTTGACAAAACAAAACTTAATATCGAAGGATCTGACTTTGTTTCTACGAATGCATTTCAGGATTCACTTCGCTGGAATGCAGGGCTTGCGCGTTATAACCTAAACGACTATTTAATTAAAGCTCGTAAAGTAAAAGAGATCTTAGTTGCTGATGCAAGTATTCAACCGAACGATACAGCAACCATCGTTATTGAGAAAGATGCTTATATGCGTCCGTTGTTTAGTGCGAAAGTAATTGCTAATGTGGTTAGCAAATACCATACAATCACAGGAGCACAAATTCAGATTAAAGGAAGAAAAGAATATGAAGGAACTGGCCAGTATGCTTATAACGATCACGCAGGTACGCCACATTTGATTTCGTTAGAACGAATTGGCGTTGATACATCAAAGCAAACATACGCCAGCGGAAATATTCCTGAAACAGAAAACTTCCAGTTAAGCACCAACATTCAATATAAAGGAAGAGTGCAGATTAATGCATCTAATCCGTTATTAAACTTCGATGGCTTTGCAAGTGTAAAACATTTATGTACGGCAGGACTTTCTATCAACTGGTTCGGATTTAAATCAGACATTGATATTAAAAACTTAACGATTCCTGTTGATGAGCCACGCAATGAAAATGGAGAACGTCTAGGTGTTGGTATCTTCTTAAGCAACGATAGTTCGGGTTACTATCCAGGATTTATTTCTCCGAAGGAAAGAAATAGCGACTCTACAATGGTTGCTGTTAAAGGATACTTGAGCTATAACGATAAAGCAAACAGCTATTACATTGCAAGCAAGGAAAAAATATCCAACCCTGATTTACCAGGTAACAGCATTTCACTAAACAATGATTCTTGCTACGTGATTGCTGAAGGTGAATTAAGTCCAGGTTTTAATTTCGGACAACTGAAAACCACCTTTAACGGAAGAGTAAGTTATAATACAATAAATGATTCAACCGCGTTAGATGTATTATTAGGTTTAGACTTTATGTTTAATAATGATGCATTAAAAATGATGGCTACGAACATAACTGATAATAGCACCTTAAAACCAACGAATGATACAAGATCAATCTGGACAAGAAGTATGCGTGCAATTGTTGGAACTGAGAAAGCAGATAAGATGGTTTCTGAGTTTGCACTATATGGTGCTCCGAAGAAAGTTCCGCAGGAGCTTCAACAAACGTTATATCTGACCGACTTAAAAATGTATTGGAATAAAAATTCACAAAGCTTCAAGTCAGTCGGACCTATTGGAATAGGATTCATAGATAAGAATACCATCAGTCGACAATTAAACGGATGCTTTGAAATCCAAAAACGTAAAAATGGCGACATCTTTAACCTTTACTTAGAAGCTGATCAGGGCAATTGGTGGTACTTTACCTATAGCCGTGGAATTTTGCAATCATGCTCTTCGGATATAAAATTCAACGATGCAATAAATAACATGAAACCAGATAAACGAATGGCCTCCAAAAAAGGCGATTTACCTTCTTATGAGTATATATTAAGCACGGATCGTAAAAAGAATGAGTTCAAAGCTAGATTTAACGAGACGGATACAGAATAAAAAAAATTAAACAGCTGATGTTCAAACACTAAAAGAATAGTCCTATCAATTTATTAATAAAAAATTAAAGATTGCTTAATAAAAAGTAAATTCTGACTAATTTTGATACAACATGATTAGTTTCACTACTATTTCTTTGATCATATTAGCCTATATGTTAGGTTCAATTCCTTCCGCAGTATGGATTGGAAAGATGATGTATAATATTGATGTGCGTGATTATGGCAGCGGTAATGCTGGTGCGACCAATACATTTAGAGTACTGGGTAAGAAAGCAGGATTTCCAGTTTTGTTCATGGACATTTTGAAAGGATTTTTAGCAGTTAAGTTAGTCTGGTTAACCTCCAAATATTACCCGAACACGCAGCAATTTATGAATCTTGAACTTTGCTTAGCAATGGCGGCTTTAATCGGACATATTTATCCTTTGTTTGCAGGATTCAGAGGCGGTAAAGGAATAGCCACCTTATTAGGAATTTTATGTGCCGTTCATTTAGGTGCCGCAGGAATCTGTGCAAGTGTATTCACGATCTCGTTACTAATGACGCATTATGTATCTTTCAGTTCCTTACTAGCGGCAATTTCATTTCCTGTTTCCATAATGTTTATTTACCAGGAATCGGTACCAAGTTTAAACATCTTTTCAATATTTGTTTGCATTTTAGTTTTCGTTACCCATCAGAAAAACATCGAACGCCTGCTTAATAATCAGGAATCCAAAGTGGGATTTTTATCAAAAAAAAGTAATTGATTTCTTTAAGTCGTTATAAAAATTAATTTACAAAAAACTCTTTATCAGAAGTTTACAAACAGCATCGAAAGGTATGTTTAAACCTGAACTTATTGAAACATTCTGAAACTGTTTAGCAATCAATTCCGTAGAAAGCCATGAATTTTAATACAAATTCTCATGAAAAACTTTTTACTTTCCGTTACCGTTGCATCGTCAATTGTTGTTGCTGGGGTTCAAATTTCTAAGGCAAACACCTTTGATAAGCCGGCAAAATACTCAACTGGCATGACTGAATCAGAGCAAGCAAAAGCAGCTGAAAAACTGTATTTAGCAAAGCAATATGAAAAAGCGGCAGTATTTTATTCAGAACTTTTAAGTAAGAATCCTAATAACTATAAGTACAATTACTATTATGGTATTTGTGCTTTGATTGTTGAAGCTGATAAATCAACTGCTATTCCCTATTTAAAGAAAGCAATGGATGACGATAGAAGTCCTGAAGATATTTATTATTACTACGGCAGAGCTTGTCATTTAACATACAAATTTGATGAAGCAGCGAAAGCATTTTCAGAATATGCAATCTTTATTGGTAAAAAGCCAAACGATCCATTTGCAATAGCAACACATATCGAAATGGTGATGAATGCAAAGAATCTTTTAAATGTGGATCAATTAAGTGAGGTATTAGAAAATGATGTTACTGAAGCAAACAACTTTTATTCGAAATATGAATTTACTGCTGATGCAGGAAAGTTATTAAGCATGCCTGATAACATTATTAAAGACAGTAAAATTGTTAAGGAAGAGAAGCCTACTATCTTTTTAAGTGCTAATGGAAGAGTAATGTATTACAGCGCAACAAAAGAAGGCAAGAGTAAAGATATTTACAGAGTAGAAAAAGACTTAAGTGGAAACTGGGGTACACCTATTAAATTAGATGCGACTATCAATTCTAGCGAAGATGAACTCTACCCAACGTGTAATTCCGATGGACGTGTATTGTACTTCAGCAGCCGCGGACATAAATCGACCGGTGGATTAGATATCTTCAAAGTAGTATATAATAGTGAATCGAAAAAATGGGGCAAGCCTGAAAATATGGGATCGCCGGTTAACTCCCCAGATGATGACTATTGTTATATCTCTTCAGGCGTTGATCAATATGCATATGTAACAAGTCAGCGTGATGCTGCAATTGGAAAAGTATCTGTCTTAAAAGTTCCATATATGAATCTAGAGGAACTTTCTATAGCGATTACAGGTAAGTTTAAGTGTATCGGAGAACCTAATTTAAAAGAAGCGACAATCACGATTACAAAAAACAATAATCCTAATTACTTAGCCATTATAAAAACTGATGCTAAAACAGGCGAATACAGCATAGAATTACCTGGCACAGGTGCATATAATTACAGTGTTGAGTTAAATGGATACCAGATTAAATCGGAGACTGTTCGCTTTGGTGAGTTTAACGATAGAAGTTACATTCAGAATATTTATTTGAACCGCAATAAATCGGGATCCGAAAATTTAGCAATCAGCAATTTGCGATTAACTGAAGTAGGTACTGTTGATGAAAACTTAACAGCGAGTGGTGGTAACACAACTGATGGTAGCGAAATCAGAGGGATGTCGTACGAGCCATTAAGTGCAAAGAAAGAAGTGAAAGCGGTAGAAAAAGTGATTAACAAAGGCATTCAATACAAAGTACAGATTGGAGCATTTAACCAGCTACCAAAAGATGTTGTTGAGAAAAACTTATCGCA
>CALQOD010000049.1 GCA_943332105.1 Chitinophaga pinensis
GCAGCAGTAGGCAATGCATTTTCTGTTACTGTTTTAGAAGCAGTGTTAGAACATCCGTTAGCGTCCGTTCCAATTACTGAATATGTTCCAGCTGTAGCAACTAATGTATTGTTGGTAGAATTATCAGACCATACATATGAAGAAGCTCCGTTTGCTGTTAATGTTGTGCTACCACCTATACAATAAGAAGAAGCACCTGAGATGCTTACATTAGGTAATGCATTAACAGTAACTGCTGTAGCTGCTGAAGTAACTGTACAAGTACCTACAGTAGTTGTTACAGAATAGCTTCCAGAAGCTGAAACTGTAATTGATTCTGTAGTTGCACCATTACTCCAAACATTTCCTGATGCGTAACTTGATGTTAACGTTACAGAACCACCAAAGCAGAAAGTAGTTGCACCAGAAGCGGTAATTGTAGGTTGATCAGGTTGAGTTCCTGATACATCCCATGAACATGTTCCTGTATTGAAACTAGCTGTTTGGTAACATGCTAATGTTGGCATTACAGGTTGAGAACCTGATACCACCCAAGTACATGATGTTGTGTTGAAGTTTGCAGTTTCATAGCAAGCTAATCCTGTTGGAGCCGCTGCTTGAGTTCCTGATACATCCCATGAACATGTTCCTGTATTGAAACTAGCTGTTTGGTAACATGCTAATGTTGGCATTGCTGGTTGTGTTCCTGTTACATCCCAAGCACATGATGTTGTATTAAAGCTTGCTGTTTGGTAACATGCTAATGTTGGAAGCGCAGGTTGAGAACCTGTTACATCCCAAGCACATGATGTTGTATTAAAGCTTGCTGTTTGGTAACATGCTAATGTTGGCATTACAGGTTGTGTTCCTGTTACATCCCAAGCACATGATGTTGTATTGAAGCTTGCTGTTTGGTAACACGCTAATCCTGTTGGAGCTGCAGGTGCGTTTACAGTAACATTAATGGAAGCAAAAGAAGTACATCCATTAGCATCTGTAATTGTTACACTATATGTTCCAGCTGTATTTACTGTTAATGATGATCCAGTTGAATTATCAGACCATAAATAAGAAACACCACTAGAAGCTGTTAAAGTTGTACTAGTTCCTGTGCAGAACGATGTTGCACCAGAAATAGAAGCTGTTGAATTATTTACTGTTATACTAATGCTATTTGAGGAAGCTGGAGATCCAGTTACACAAGTAGCATTTGATGTCATCTGCCCTGTTACTACATCTCCGTTAGCAGGAGTATAAGTATACGAGTCAGACGATCCAGATTGAACCAGGACAGTGTTTACATAAAATACATATGATGGAGTACCACCATTTGTTGGGGTTGCAGTAATGGTAACCGAAGTTCCAGCACATACATTGGTTGATGAAGCAGCTAAGCTTACACTTGCTGGTAGAGCCGGCATTACCGTTACTCCTACTTCATTGGTTAAAACTGAGTCGCCAGTAGCAACACATTTAACCGCCATTACATAATAAGTAGAAAAAGCCATCGACCCTGTATTATATACAGTGTCATTAGCTAATGCTACCGCTGTGTATGGGCCACCTGCAGTGGTGGACTGATACCATTGGTATTGAATTCCCGCATTTGTTGATGCCCCAAGAACGGTTAAAGCCACCGTTGAGTTAGGACAAACAGACGCCAACGATGCAGAAGCAACTCCTGCCGCCGAAGGAACTCCAGTACAGCTTTGTGAAAAAGCTGAACCTGCAAACAAGCATATTAGCATAGTGCTAAATGCGAACAACCATCTACGGAGCTTCGAGCTCATAGACGGCTGTTTTTCTTGATTGTAGTTGTTAGTCATAATTATGTTAGTTTGTTTGTTTGTTTAATTATTTTTTTATTAAGCTTGATGTTTCTCCTCTGAAGCATAGGTGTACATTGGAGCATATAAAGAAGCTGAGTGAGATACATTCATCACATCAGCCATTAAATAAAGGAGGAAGTATTCTTGTCTTGCACCACCATTATAAAACGCCACAACATCATTCCCAACAGGTGCCAATCCAGAACTATCGGTTCCAGATAAAGAAGTTCCAAAAAATAAAATCCCGCCATTACGAGTGCGGGAGGTACTAACAATTGATAACAATTCACCTGAATTATTAGATTCAGATGATCCTAACTGCCCGGTAGATACATTTGTAAAAGCCGGGGCTGATGCAATGTTGGCGTTGCTCTCCGTAAGAGAACCCGAAGCTTTGATACCTGCTACTGCAGAAGCAACATAGCAAACAAACAATAACACCAACATCAGAACACGACCAACCTCTCTTGAGGCGCCTTTCTGATTCTCTTGGTTCATGCTTTTTTTCATTTTGTATTTTTTTTGATTTATATATTTTATTTTATTTTTTATATTAACTTTGATTTTTTAGGAGTTAAATCAACCTTTTTTATTTTTTAATTTAACATTATTACAATATTAAATTTATAATCTATAACTTTTATTTTCATTAACCTCTGTTAAGATTTTGCGAATACTTTTTCAGAGAACATCGGGAAAAGCCAATTACTTATACCCGCTAATGCTTATGCAATTTAGGGCTTATAAAATTATTAAGCAAGATTCTTTGATTTTTTTCACCTATAAAAAGAAGTTATTAACCAAATTGGTGTTGATTTTCAGCTTAATAAATAATGAACAATTCGAAATAATCTAATTAATACGGTTAAAAAAATGTTAGGTTTATGTAAAAATGAGTGTTTTCACTCATTTTTTAATTGAAATGAAGTAATTGCAAAAATCCACTCAAAAACATAGAGAGTACCCCCTATTTAATGTACTAATACGCCCCCACTTGCTTCGACTTCGCTTCCTTCGGCTCCGCTCAGGAAGCGAAAGGGAAACTAGTTTGCCTTCGGCTTCGCTTCCTGAGCGGAGCCGAAGGAAGCGACTACTAAAAAACAAATCCCTTCTTCGCCAAATCATCCACTACCATTCGAATACCTTTATCTAAAACGATAGTATGTTTCCACCCTAAGCCATTAATTAATGTAACATCAAGTAATTTACGAGGTGTGCCATCAGGTTTATCCGTATTAAAAATCAATTGGCCTGGATAGCCTATAACTTCTTTTATTTTTTCGGCCAGTTCGCCAATGGTAACATCAACCCCAGTTCCAACATTAACATGTCCGTCACCGTTATAATTTTCCATCAGAAAATAACAAGCCTCCGCTAAATCATCTACATGCAAGAACTCCCGCTTAGGCCTACCCGTTCCCCATATTTCAACCGAGGGAGTATTATTCTTTTTTGCTTCATAAAATTTACGAATCAAGGCAGGTAAGACATGAGAATTATTCAAATCATAATTATCATTAGGCCCATATAAATTAGTAGGCATTGCACTAATGAAATTACAACCGTATTGCCTTTTATAAGATTCTGCCATTTTCAGTCCTGCAATTTTGGCTATCGCATAAGGCTCATTTGTTGACTCCAAATAACCATTCAATAAATAGGATTCTTTTATTGGCTGCTCGCACATTTTTGGATAAATACAAGACGAACCCAAAAACAATAATTTCGTTACTCCATTAATATAGGCTGCGTGCATCACATTACTTTGAATCATCAGATTCTCATAAATAAACTGTCCTCTGTAAATATTATTTGCCACAATACCGCCTACTTTAGCGGCAGCTAAAAAAACAAAATCAGGCCTTTCAAGTTCAAAAAATGTATTTACGCTTTGCTGATTTCTTAAATCGAGTTCTGCAGAAGATCGGGTAATAATATTTGAAAACCCTTTTGCTTTTAAGTTCCTTACGATGGCCGAACCCACCATTCCTCTATGTCCGGCCACAAAAATTTTCGCCTCTTTTAACATACGATTATTCGTTATAGTTTAATATATCGTGACCACCATCACGTAAGAACTTATCCTTCTTAAATATTACCAGATCGGCTGCGACCATTTCTTTAACAATTGCGGCCAGGTCGTATTTTGGCTGCCAATTCAATTGCTTATTAGCCTTAGAGGGGTCGCCAATTAACAACTCCACTTCGGCAGGTCGATAATATCGTTTATCAATCGCAACAACAACTTGTCCAGCTGGAACCTGATACTCTTTATTATTACAAGCTACCACTTTAGCCAATTCATTTTCTTCGCTACCCTCCCACTTAATTTCAATTCCTACTTCGGCAAACGACATATTAATAAAATCACGAACTGTTGTAGTAACTCCTGTTGCTATAACATAATCTTCAGGCTTTTCTTGCTGAAGCATCAAATACATTGCTTCTACATAATCTTTAGCATGTCCCCAATCGCGCTTCGCATCTATGTTCCCCATATAAACTTTATCTTGTAATCCTAAAGCTATTCGCGAAACCGCACGCGTTATCTTTCTCGTTACAAATGTTTCCCCTCTTAAAGGAGATTCATGATTAAACAAGATACCATTAACTGCAAACATATTATACGACTCACGGTAGTTTACAAATATCCAATAGGCGTATAACTTAGCAACAGCATAAGGAGAACGAGGGTAAAATGGAGTTGATTCACGCTGAGGAATTTCTTGCACCAACCCATAAAGCTCAGATGTTGAGGCCTGGTATATCTTACATTTATCAGATAGATTAAGCATCCGAACCGCCTCTAAAATACGAAGGGCTCCAAGGGCATCGGCATTGGCGGTATATTCAGGAGAGTTAAAGCTGACATGCACATGCGACATTGCGCCGAGGTTGTAAATTTCATCTGGCATTACTTCACTGATGATGCGGATAATATTGATAGAGTCTGTTAAATCACCATAATGCAACTTAAAACGCACTCCTTTTTCGTGAGGATCAGCGTATAAATGATCTACGCGTTGTGTATTAAATAATGAACTTCTACGTTTAATTCCATGTACTTCATAGCCTTTCGAAAGTAATAATTCTGCCAAATAGGCACCATCTTGTCCTGTAATACCTGTAATTAAAGCCTTTTTCATAATTATTATATAGGATGAGTTTTGTTATAAGGCGAAGTTACCCTATCGTTAGGGTTGTTCTTTTACTAATAAAATAATATAATTCACAATGTACTGCTGAAAACAATTTAATCTTGTAAGAACCCATCGATACCACTATACTACCTTTGGCTACAACAAAATTTGTGTTTTAAGAAATCCATATTAGCATATAGATCATCACAAAATATTTTTAATCAAGTAAAACAAAAATTAAAGAGCAACGTAAAAAGCTGCCTATTGCTATAAATTAAGACTATCTCATGGAAAAAAAATTAGGCTCTAATAATCTTATCGATTCAAAAGATATTAAAAAAGGATTATCAACTATAAGCAAAAACTGGTTTTGGTTTGCAATCTTCATCGCTTTAGGATTAGCAATTGGCGTTGCTTATCTATACAATGCAACAAAATTTTATGGTGCTACTGTGGAGTTATTAATAAAGCCTCAAAAAGATCCTTTTAAAGATGCATTAAGCGAATCGCTTCCATCAGCTCCTCGTAAAGAAGAAATTGCTAACGAAGTAAAAATTATAAAATCAACAAAACTAATTGATGAAACAATCAAAAAGCTAAACCTTGATATTGGTTATTATATTGAAGGCAGATTAAAGACTGGCGAAGTTTATAACGGCACTCCGTTTAATGTAGTTGGGAAAGTAACCGATAAATCTTTATATAATGTTCCTTTTAAAATAAAAATTCTAGACAACGAGAACTTTATTATTGAAGTTAATTCTGACAATTACAAATTTAAAAAAAGAGCAAAGTTTGGTAATCCAATCATAAACGATAAATTTTCTTTTATTATTAGTGCAGATTCTACTTCAATTAAAAATAATTCTAAAATAAGTGATATTCCTTATATATTTAAATTTAAAAATCACGATGAATTAATAAAGAAATATCAAAGAGCTTTAACTATTGAAAAAGATCAAACTGCTACTGTAATTAAAATCTCATTAGAAGATGAGGTTGAAGATAAGGCAATAGATTTTTTAAATACACTCGTTAATAGCTACATTGATAATTCAATAGAGATACAAAAAAATGTAAATGAAAACACGGTACGTTTTATTGATGCTCAATTAACGGATGTAGAAAATCAACTTAATAACGTTGAGACAAACTTAGAATCATTTCAAAAAAGTAGAACAACTTTAAATTTGGGTGAAGAATCTGGAATGTTATACCAACGAGTGGTAGATTTTGATTCTGAAAAAGCAAGAATGAATATTCAGTTAAAATCGGTAGATATGATGTATGATTATCTTACCAATTCTAACGGAGAAAATATGGCTATTTCACCTTCTGTATTAGCAGAAGCTAATGACCCAGGACTTCAATCTACATTTGACGAATTATATTCACTACAACAAAAACGGTCGAATTTATTATTTAGCAATACAGAAAGTTCGAAATCAGTACTTGAGAGCGATCAAATGATTTCAAAAACAAAGCAAAAGATTTCTGGCATTGTATTAAACATTCGTAAAAACTTAGTGAATAAAATAAACAGCGTTAGCTCTCAAATTGGGTCTTACAATAGCGCACTTCGTCAGATGCCTACAACACAACGCGGCATCGTAAACATCAATAGAAATGTAGACATCTATTCAGAAATATATAAATTTTTATTGGAGACTCGATCTCAAACAATTATTGCTAAGGCAAGTATCGTAGCGGATAAAATTATATTAGAATCAGCTTATGGTAATGGTTTATTACATCCATTACCTATTATGACACTAGCTGCTGGTATTGGTGGAGGCATCGCACTTGCATTATTAATTATTTTCTTTAAAGGCATTTACTATAATTATATATTCTCAAAAGAAGATATAAAAGAAGCAACAGACCTACCTATCATTGGCGTAATCGGAAAGAGTAAAGAAGCAGAAAACGAATACTTAATGGTAGATAAATTTCCGCAAAGTCAAATTGCAGAAGCCTTTCGAGTCATTCGAACTAACTTATCCTATTTTGCAAGCAAGGCGAAGCATAAAGTTATATTAGTAACATCTACAATGCCTGGCGAAGGAAAAACATTTACAGCTATAAATATTGCAACTATTTTAACAAGAGCAAAGAAAAAAGTAGTGTTATTAGATTTAGATTTACACAAGCCAAAACAAGCTAATGCTTTTGATTTGCAAAATGATGTTGGGGTAACTTCTTATATAGTTGGTAAATCATCTTTAGATCAAATTACAAAAAACAGTGGAATAGACGATTTAAAAATAATTCTTTCTGGCCCTCGCACACCAAATGCATCAGAATTAATTTTAGATGAGAACCTAGAAAAACTAATTAACGAATTAAAAGAAATTTATGATTACGTAATAATTGATACACCACCAGTAGGTTTATTATCGGATGCTTTAGTGTTAATGAAACAATCAGATATAAACATTTTCGTGATGAAAGCGGGGGTATCTAAACGAGATTTCCTTGATATCGCTCATCAAATAGTTGAGAAAAACGAAATCAAACATATGTCAATTGTGCTTAACGGTGTAAGCAGTAAAAATATCCCTTCAGGATATGGTGCAGGATATTACTCCTAAAATTGAATTTTACTAAAATGGAGGAACAAGAAATTGACAGAAGCTCTGCTTTGTCAAAAGCGTTAAATAGTTTAAAAGTTCATTTGTCTACTACACAAAAGAAGCAGATGGCTGGACTTTCATTATTGATATTTATTTCTGCACTATTTGATGTTTTTGGTCTCGCTTCAATACTACCGTTAGTGAAAATAGCTACTGAACCCACCTTAATTTTTAAAACCGAAGCTTTAAACTATTTATATCATAAAGGAAATTTCAGCACAGAAAAAAACTTTTTGTTATTCATAATTTGCTTTGTATTTGTGTTCTTCTTATTCAAAACACTATTTGGATTATTTGTTAATTATCTTCAAACAAAATTCAGTACTGCAGTAGCATACAACATTACCAAAAAACAGTTTGAAAAATATTTCAACTTAAACTACTATCAATTCTCCTCATTAAAAAGTAGCAGTATTATTCATCACGTAATTAACAATCCAATATCTTATATAACATGGGTAGTGTTACCACTTATAATGCTATTGTCGGAAACAATAATTGTTATTTTGATTGTTGGAGGAATTGCTATTTACGATTACAAATTATTTGTATTTATTTCTATCATTATCGGACCTGCCACATGGATAATTTACAAATTGCTTAAAAATAAGTCTACTCATATTGGGTTAGAAATGAACAAGATTTTTCCTCAATCTATGGGAACATTAAATCAGACAATCCAGGGTTATATTGATATAAAATTAGCAGATAAAGAAGACTTTTATGAAAGTAAATTTCTGCGCCTTCAAAAAAGCTATCATTCATTAAATATGAAATCCTATTTGCACAACTTAATTCCTATGCGCGCTAATGAAATGGTTGCGCTGAGTGGTGTAATATTAATATTCATATACGCAATATTCTTAACTGATAATACCGCATCAACAATTGTTATGGTAAGTTTATTTGCAGCAGCAGCATATCGTTTAATGCCCTCGCTAAATAGAATTATTAGTTCGTTAGTTTATATTCAAAAAAATTTAGGGGCTCTAGAAAATTTAAATTTATTTGAAGGAGAAATTAAAATATCAGAAGAAAGTCAGGAAACAATTAAATTTAACGACTCCATACATCTAGAAAATATATCCTTTAAATTTCCGAATACAACGAAAAATATTATTGACGATATTAGTTTTTCCATTAAGAAAGGTGAAAAGATTGGTATCATCGGTTCGTCTGGATCTGGCAAAACAACGTTGATTAATATTCTGCTGAAGTTCCACAATGAGTATGAGGGTGTAATTAAAATTGACGATACAGTTTTAAAGAATCAACATTTAAAAAGCTGGCGAAAATTAATTGGTTATGTAAAACAGGATATATTTTTAATGGATGCATCCATTATTGATAACATTACTTTCAATGAATCTCAGCCAGATGAGCAACGATTAAAACTTGCAATAGAACAATCGTCACTTAAAAGCTTTATAACTAATTTACCAGAAGGATTAAACACCAGAATTGGCGAGCGAGGGTCATCACTATCCGGTGGACAAAAACAACGATTGAGTATAGCGCGTTCACTATATAGAAATGCTGAAATATTAATATTTGACGAAGCTACTTCGGCTTTAGACAATCAGACTGAACAGGAAGTTAGTGATTCTATTGATGCATTATCAAAAACACAAAAAACAATTATCATTATTGCTCATCGATTAACAACACTAAAAAATTGTGATCGAATTTATGAATTGAAAGATGGTAAAATTGCTGCAATACACCAATATGCCGATTTAATTAAAAACATTATTTAAATGAATAATAAAATACTCATTGTAGTAGGTACTCGTCCTAATTTTATAAAAATCACTCGCTTTAAAAAAGTGAATGAAGCAATGGGAAATCCGTTTGAAATAAAAATTGTACATACTGGACAGCATTACGATAGTAAAATGGCTGATGTGTTTTTTACACAGTTTGAATTAGTGCCCGATTATTATTTAAATATTCCTCAAGCATCGGCAAATACGCAGATAGGAGAAATAATTATCCGCTTAGAAAAAGTGATTGAAGAATTTAATCCTGCAGTAGTAGTAGCGGTGGGTGATGTTAATTCTACTTTTGCTGCAGCATTTGCAGGACATAAGCTTAATAGAATTGTGGCGCATTTAGAAAGTGGTTTAAGAAGCTATGATCGTTCAATGCCAGAAGAGATTAATCGTTTGCTGACAGATGAAATATCCGATTATTATTTTGTAACGGAACAGAGTGGCTACGACAATTTAATTAAAGAAGGAAAAAATAAAGAAGCTATCTTCTTTGTTGGAAATACAATGATTGACACGCTGGTTGAATTTGAAAATAAAATTCAGCAGAGTAATGTATTAGAGGAGTATTCTATCAAAGAGAAAGAATATGTATTAATGACAATGCATCGCCCTGCAACAGTAGATTCAGAAGAAGGGCTAACGAAATTATTAGAGATCATTGAATACGTTAATCAACAACAAAACCTCGTATTTCCGATACATCCGCGTACATTATCAAAACTGCAGCAATTCGGTTTAATGGAAAGAGTAAAATCAAATTCTATGATAATTCTCACAGAACCATTAGATTATTTTGCATTTCAAAAGTTAATTGCAGGATGTAGTTTTGTTATTACTGATAGTGGTGGAATTCAAGAAGAAACCACATTTAGAAATATTCCTTGCTTAACGTTAAGACCAAATACCGAACGCCCATCTACAGTCTGGATTGGCACTAATGAACTTGTTCCTTTTGATATTGAAAAGGTGCAAGAAAGAATTAATAACATTAACAAGAATACCTATAAGAAAGGAGCAGTTCCACCAATGTGGGATGGCTTTTCAACTGAAAGAATTTTAGATGCACTTAAAATGATTTTGAAAATGTAAAACTCACGTTCCCGTACCGTTACCACTTATGCGCAATACCAACAGAGAAGGCTTAACCAGCCTTTGTAATTTTTCTTTTTTTCCATTTCCTTTTTCTAAAGCCTATGCTGAATTTATCGAGCATCAATTTGGGAACGATGTTATTTATTTTGAAAAAAATAATATTGTAGTTCCATTAGAAATCACTGGTCGTCGTTTTTTTCAGCAAATAAAATTACTTGCTCCACCCTATCACAATGAAAGAGAAATAGAAGCTGAAGAGTTAAAATATTTCTTAGACGATTTACAAAACACACTTAAAAAGTCTGGGGATTTTATGCGGATTATTCAACAACATCCAATGGCTTTTACATCTGAAAAACCATCAAACAGCAGCTATTGCCAATTCGGAACTTACATAACTTATTTACAAAATAAGTCTGAAGAAGATTTACTAAACACCTTTGATAGTAAATATAAAAAAGCAGTTCAGCACAGTATAAATAATGGTGGTACAGTAATCATTTCTAATGATTCGCTAAATGAATTTTATTCTATTTACCTAAACACTTGCAAGAAGGCAAATATTTATTATGATAGTTTAACTTATTTTAAAAATTTAATTTCCTATTTACCAAATAATACTGTTACGGCTATTATTAATGACGCAGAAGGTGTTACCATTGGGACTGCTTTTTTTATTTTCGATGAACACACCTGTTATTGCACACATGCTGGATTAATATCAGGGAGTAAATTATACGGAGGCATGAAACATTTGCATTTTGAAGTGATGCAATGGATGCGTGACAAATTTGTAAAACAATACGATTTAACAGGAGTCAGAATAAATTCAAGCAACGAGACATTACACGGAATTTTTAAATTTAAAAAAGGGTTTGGTGGCGAATTAAAACAAGGCTACTTATGGAAAGCTGATTTGATAAAATGGAAATGCTTTCTATATGACCTACTCGTATTGATAAAATCAAAAGGTAAAAAACATAAAGATATAATCGACCAAGAAATATGATGAACAAACTATTTTTCTTTCTAATCCACAATTGCTTTCCCAATACTATATTAATTTTCTTAAAAATAGATGGATGTATGATCAACAAGTTTGGTATTAATTTGCGCAACCGAATTTTTAAAAATGCATATGTAATTACTGCAAAAAAATTAAATCCAATAATTGCATGAAAATCGAAAAGACTCTTTTATTCACTTTTGATTACGAACTTTTTTTAGGAAAGAGAAGCGGCAGTGTACTAGAAAGTGTTATTACTCCAACGCAAGATGTTTTATCCATTCTTGATGAATATAAAATCAAAGCAATCTTTTTTGTTGATACTACCTGGCTTATTAAACTGAAAGAACTTTCTGAAATATATCCTGCATGCAAAAACAAATTGAAGCTTATCTCGTCGCAACTAATAAATATTGTAAAAGAAGGTCATGATGTATTTCCGCACTTACATCCTCATTGGAAGGATGCCGTTTACAATATCGAGAAAGATGAGTTTAATTTAAATAACATTGCTAAATACAGAATCAATCAACTTTCAAAAGATGAACGCGAAAAATTATTCGACGAATCGATTGAAATCTTAAAACAGATCATACATCCTGACTTACCTGAATATGAAATCAATGGATTTAGAGCAGGTGGATGGTCGATACAACCATTTGAAGATTTTAAATCAAGTTTTCAAAAGCATGGAATCATTTACGATTTTAGTGTTATGCCATTAGTATATCAATTTACAGATGCACAACATTTCGATTTTAGTACCTGCGTTAAGAGCAGTATTTATCGTTTCAATAACAAGGTTGAAGAAGCTGATATTAATGGAGAATTTATTGAAATCACCAGTGATATTATTTACATTGAACCATGGAGAAAATTTATTGACAAATTTTATTTGAAGTTTTTATACAAAGTAATGCATGATAGTACACATTTAAAAGGTATTGGTGTGAATTCTAATGTAGTGAAATCAGAAGCAAAATCTCCTTTTGGAATTAACTTGTCCAACTCGAACTATGAACGTGTTTCTGTTGAATTGCTTACACGAATAAAGCTATCTAAGTATAAAAATTTTATCCGTAATCAGGAGTTTGTACAATTTGTTTCACATCCTAAAATACTTTCTCAGCACAACATAAAAATGTTGAAATGTTTGTTAAAATTCGCCTATGGCCATTACAATATCAATAGCGATTTTAGATATTTTTCAGAAACTAAACTAAAATCGCATAACCATAACCGCGACTTAAATAGCCATTCCCTACCTGTTACTACTATTGGCGAATTAAGCTCCGAAAAAATGTCTAAAATATCAGTTGTTATACCTTGTTACAATGTGTCTGAATATATTCAGGAAGCCATTCAATCCGTTCTTGAGCAAACTATTCCTTGTGAAGAAATAATCTGTGTGGATGATTGTTCAACAGATAACACGATTGCGATTATTAAAGAACTTCAAGCAAAGTATCCTTCAAAAATAACACTACTCCAAAATGAAAAAAATCAAGGAGCCAACTATTCACGGAATAAAGGTTTGCAAGCAGCGAGTAGTGAATTTGTTCAGTTCTTTGATGCGGATGATTTATTACTACCCACAAAATTTGAACATCAATTAAGTATCATTGATAATTCGAAAACACACATCGATATTGTTGTAAATAGTTTTAAAAAAAGAAACCTATCAGGTGTCGATACGCTTTATAATTTTGAGAGTGATGATGCCTGGAATAGTTTAATGAGAGGTCGTTTGGGAGTTACAACTGCTAACCTATTTAGAAGAGCCGCAATTATTGATGCAGGCGGATGGAATGAAGATTTGAAAAGTAGTCAGGAATATGATTTGATGTTTCGCATGTTAAAAAACGGTGCTAATGTTAAAATTGATACAACGGTTCTAAATATTAACAGAGAACGTGAATCAGGGTCAATTACCAAGTCAAATCCTGAAGCTAAGTGGATTCGTTTTATTAATTTAAGAATCGATATTTATAATTATTTACATGAGCATAATTTATTGACTGAAAAAATAAAAAACACTTATCTAAATGAAGTTTTCAATTCTATTCGGATTGTATATTACTATAATAAGCAAGTAGCAATAGACTTGCACAGAAAATACATTATACCAATTGGCAAGCCTACTCCAAGTCCGTCGAATTCGAAAAAATATTTGTTTATCTATGAACTCTTAGGCTTCAAGTTAGCTCAAATAATCGCAACTCAACTTCATCCTAATAAACCCCTCTAATTAAAAGATGATTTACTTTACTTATGGCGAACCACCTTCGGGTGTATTTTTTAGTCAGGTAACTGATGTGTTGAACTACCTCGAAGAAAAACATCATTGCTCTATTCGATTAGTTGCATTTATTTCGCTACATGATTTTTCAAAAAAGAAAAAAGAGATTTTAAATCATCGGAAAAATGCAATTGTATTACCCATGTTGCCAAAGGCTCCCTATTGGAAATTTAGTGTATTAACACTTTGGTTTATTTGTTTATTTCTTAAACCTCAAGCGGTTATTGCACGCAACGTTATTGCTGCGAATATGGCATTACGCATAAAAAATAAATGCAGCGTAAAAAAAGTTTGTTTCGATGGTAGAGGTGCTATGAAAGCAGAATGGACAGAATATCCGATTCCAGTTCCTTCCAGCTGGAAAAATAATATTCGTCAATTAGAAAACAATGCAGTTAACAACAGTTATTTCAGAATTGCGGTTACACAGAAATTAGTGGAGCATTGGCAATCAGAGTATCATTATTCTTCAACAAAGCATGTAGTAATCCCTTGTACTTTAAACAGCAATTTTAAAGTAAAAGAATTGGATGCAGCAGAAATAAATGAGATTCGTTCTTCTTATGGTTTTAATAATGAGGATCTTGTACTTGTTTATTCAGGTTCTGCATCTGGATGGCAATCGTTTGCATTATTAAAACCCTTAATGCTCGACTTCTTACAGCAAACTCAAAATAACAAGCTTGTTTTTTTATCGAACGAAGATGCTATAATACAATCATTGATTAACGAATTTCCGAATCAGGTAAGTCGTAAATGGTTAAAGCATGAAGAGGTAACATCCTTTTTAGTGGCTTGCGATTGGGGAATCTTAATCAGAGAGCAATCTGTTACTAATAAGGTTGCATCACCCACTAAGTTTGCAGAGTACTTAAGCGCTGGATTGCCTGTGATTATCTCGGAAAATTTAGGTGATTACACTGAATTTGTAAAAAATAACGACTGCGGTATCATTTATACGGAACAAAAATCCCTTTCCATCAGTAAAAAGCCATTCCTCGAAAGAAACCGATTAATCCATTTAGTACAACAAAATTGGACGAAGTCGGCGCAAGATGGGCAGTATAAAAAATTAATTGAAGAGCTACTATGAAAACATTAGTTACAGGAGGTGCCGGCTTTATTGGATGTGCAGTAATTGACAAACTACAACGCGAAGGCGATGAAATTTTTGTGATTGATAATTTATCATTTGGGAAGCGCGAGTTTATTAATGTAAGCGATGATCATTTTTTTCAGACTGATATTTTAGATGAACAGACTATTTATAACATCTTCAACGATGTTCGTCCTGACCGTGTAATACATTTAGCTGCTGTACATTTTATTCCTTATTGCAATCAACATCCCTTTGAATCGAGCAACATTAATATAAGAGGAACCGTTCATATTTTAAATGCATGTAAGAAATACGATGTGAAGAAAGTATTTTTCGCCTCTACCGCTGCCGTATATCCAATCTATGACGAAGCCGTTTCAGAAAATCATCCGACAAGTCCAATGGATATTTACGGCTTAAGTAAATTAACTGGGGAGCATTTATGCAACGAATTTCATTTACAGACAGGCGTACCCGTTATCATCTGTCGTTTCTTTAATGCATTTGGTCCAAATGAAACCAATCCACACTTAATACCAGAAATTCAAAATCAAATTAATGCTGGCTTACGTAAAATAAAACTTGGCAACTTAACTCCCAAGCGTGATTTTATTCACACTTCTGATATGGCTAACGCGGTACATTCGCTGATGAGCTACGATCGAAAAGGAATTGACATTTATAATTTAGGACGAGGAATTGAATATTCAGTAACTGAAATTGTAGCTGCTTTTTCAAGACAACTAGGAGAAGAAATTGAGATAGAAGTTGACGAAACACGTGTACGCAAAGTAGAGCGTATGCATTTACTTGCGGATGTGAGTAAATTAAAATCGACAGGCTGGCAACCATTAATTGGTATCGACGAAGGAATTGCAACATTGATAAATAAATAATTATTGAAACGACAGCTTCTTTTTTGTACAGATGGAATTTTCCCGCATACAGTTGGGGGAATGCAAAAACATTCGCTTCTACTTCTTGAGCAATTAGTGAAATATACTAATTGGGAAATCATCGTTATCCATCCACATAAAGAGAATGTACTTCCATCGGAATATAAGATTAAAGAAATTGCGATACCATTTGAATTTAACGGGTTTTATATCTGGAAACAATATCAGTATTCAAAAAAGATAAGTGAAATAATAAAGCAATATCCTGAAGCAATTGTTTATGCGCAAGGATTTGCTGTTTTGCATGAGCTGAAGAAATTTGGTAATCGTGTAATTATTAATCAGCACGGACTAGAGCCTTTTCAAGGATTAACAAAAAATGACCAATTAAAAACTTTACCCATGCGAATGATGGAGCGTTATCAGTTTCGTCACGCAGCGAAGGTAATTTCATTAGGCGGTCGATTAACCACTATATTAAAAAACGAAATTTATTATTCGAATGATAAAATTGCAGTAATACCGAATGCCGTTTATGAATGTGCATTACCTACAAAATATTTTGAAGCAGAAGAATTAAAGTTATTGTATGTAGGTCGTTTTGCTTTTAACAAAGGCATTGATGTATTACTTGAATCTATAAGAACATTAAACCGCGAAGGGTATAAATCGAAATTGAAATTTTATGTAGTTGGTAAAGGGCCACTTTACGAAAAATTTACCTTCGAATATCAATTTGAAAATGTAGAATATGTTGGCTTTGCATCAGAAGAGCGTTTAAAAGAATTATACGAGACCTGTGATTTATTTGTATTCCCAACATTATTTGAAGGAATGCCAACGGTAGTTTTAGAAGCAATGGTTCATGGCTTGCCTGTTATTGTATCTGATACCGGAGCCACAGCCGAGTTAGTAAATAGTCAGAATGGCTTTTTAATAGATGCAGGAGATAAAAGAGCGTTTAAAGCAGCGATTCAAGCCTATTATCAACTATCGACTGATGATAAAAGAAAAATGTCGGAGGCATCGAGAACAAGAGTAATAAATAACTTTACATGGGAGATTGTTGGTCGTAAGCATATCGAACTATTTGAATCCATGCTTCCTTCTACTCCGCTCAGTAAGCTATCCTCATTATAACATCATGTTGCAATTTCTAAAAGAAAATAATCAGTTTTACATCGTTATCCTGCTTTGGGTAATAGGTGGAATTATTGCACCTGAAATTGCGATGGTATTAGTTCCATTAGGCTTGATTCTGTTTAAACGAAAAGGAATGTATGCAGAGATGCTAGTTGCGTTTGCAATACTACTTTTCTTTAGCGATAATCGACAACCTGAATTTATATTTGCTGGACAAATAAAAGATGTGGCATTAATTGTAATGTCAGCATTTGTTTTACTCGATACTAAATCCTTCAAAGAGAAAAGTAAAATCTGGTATCCCTTTTTAGCATTTTTTATTTTAGCTTTTATTGTCATCATTCGAAATCCTGTTCCATTACTTGCATTTCAAAAAACATTATCGTTTTTTTTAATGCTTGCTTTGATTCCGAATTATGTTACAAATGAGCTTGCAAAAGACAAAGGAAAACATTTGTTTACCCTATGGATCTGGTCGGGAACATTCTTATTACTAGCTGGATTTATGGTTTCAGTTGTTATGCCTACGGACTATACATTTATTGTTGGTCGTTATAATGGATTAATGGGTAACCCAAATGGAATCGGATCATTTGCAACTATTTTCTTTGCATTGATAATGCTTACGCTGCAAAAGCACCCTAAATTATTTACTCTGCCACAATTGATTTTAATTTTCGGAACACTTGCAGTCTCCGTTTTATTATCTGAATCAAGAAACAGTATATTCTCAATTTTAATCTTTTTATTCTTCGCTAGGTTTTATAAAATGTCGCCAGTGCTTGGTTTTGTAATTTTAATTATTACTGGACTGCTTTATGAAATTATCACTCAAAATTTACCAGTTATTGTAAATACATTAGGTCTTGGATCTTACTTACGGGTAGAACATTTAGAAGATGGATCGGGTCGTTTGATTGCATGGCAATTTGGCTGGGAAAACATTCAGGACAATTTCTTACTAGGCCGCGGATTTTCCTATGAAGAAACACTATTTGAAATTAATCAAAAATGGTTACAAAGTCAGGGAACATTAGGAGGAGTACACAATACCTATCTTGCACTTTGGTTAAATACAGGATTAATCGGATTAATACTTTATATGTACGGCTTACTTATAAATTTCTTCAAGAGTATTAATTATAATTACTTATCATTACCTACCCTATTTGCATTTTTATTCTCCTGTACATTCGAAGCCTGGTTTCAGGGATCATTAAATCCTTTTACCATTATGGCGTTAGCATGTATCTCATTATTACATTTCAGAAATGTCGAGAAAAAAGAAGATACTGTTCCTGTACTTTGAGCTTGCTGGCTATACAGTAGCATGCATGAAACATCTCGCAGATCATTTTGATGCAGAAGTTCATGTAGTGAATTACCCTGTTAATAGCGTAGCCCCTTTTGAATTTTCATTTGGAGAAAACATAACAACCTACAACCGCTCTTCTTATACTAACGCAGCACTAATTCAACTAACGGAAGGCATTAACCCCGATTTAATTTATGTATGTGGATGGGCCGATAAGGGTTATTTAGCGGTTTGCAAAAACATTCAAAAACGCATTCCTGTTGTAATGACATTGGATAATATCTGGAAAGGAAATATAAAACAACACATAGCAACTTTAATTGCACCTTTTTATTTATCGAAATTATTTACGCATTGCTGGGTACCTGGTCCGACTAACGCTGATTATGCAAAGCGATTAGGCTTTAAAGAAAATCAGATCTTACAAGGACTTTATTGTGCGGATGTTGATTTGTACAATAGTTACTACGAAGAAACAAAAGCTGCGAAAGAAACTAAATTCCCGCACCGATTTGTTTTTGTTGGAAGATATACAGAACTAAAAGGGACGCAGGAATTATGGAATGTGTTTTCGAATTTAACTAATGAAGAAAGAAAAGACTGGGAGTTATA
>CALQOD010000050.1 GCA_943332105.1 Chitinophaga pinensis
ATTCACGTGATTGAATCGGCGGTGATTGGTTACCCGCATGAAATTAAAGGACAGGGTATATACGCTTACGTTATATGCGACCAATTACCAGAAGATGAGCCGACAACGCGCAGAGAAATTTTAGAAGTCGTAAGCAAAGTTATTGGTCCTATTGCCAAGCCCGACAAAATACAATTTGTGACAGGCTTACCGAAAACACGCTCAGGAAAAATCATGCGCAGGATATTAAGAAAAGTTGCGGAGAACGACTTAAGCAATTTAGGAGATACCAGCACTCTACTGGATCCTGCAGTGGTAGATGCGATAATTGAAGGAGCAAAAAAGATTTAGCGAATTGAAAATTTAATTGCTCAACTATCAATTCACTTTCTTGGTCGTTTGCCAGGCTGCTAATTGCCATTGCTGTTTCTTTTTTGTGTACACTGCGGTAAAGCGCCCATCTAATTTATAAGGAGTATCGTTATAACGTCCTTGCATATGGACTAATCCCGCTGCAACAACTGTTTTCTTATTCAGAAAAACATACTGCGTACTATCCGTTTCAAATGTTTCAAATTTATACTTTCCACTTGTTAATGCAAGGAGATATGCTGCTTTATCTTCAAAGTTTAGATTCGAATGCGTGTATAACAAATCAGGAGAAATCAATTTTGTTGTTGTTGCAATATCTGCATTAATTAAAGCTTGATATCTTTTCTGTTCAAAATCTTTTATTTCGTTGAACGCAGATTGAGAGAAAATACTTTTTGATAATAGTAAAAAGGTAAATAGTAAGATAGTTTTTAATTTCATAGATGGTAGTTTGAATAGTGTATGTTGGGGTTTACAAAAGTAGGATTGTTTTGAAATTAGCGTTTTATGCATTCCCATGAAGCGAAACAACTTGCAGTTCTCCGTCTTTATTATATAATTCAGTGGCAAGTAAAATCTGACGTTTTTTTGAAGCCCTTTGAAAATTTCAAAAAGGTAAAATTTTGATTGATCGAGCCAAAAAATATAAGTATAATAGTCTATAAATAACTGATTATTAATTTAAAGGACAATAATCAAGAAACGTTATTTGCCATTTTTAATGGATTAAAAAATAAGTAATTTTACTTATTGTTTTCAGTTATTTACCACTTTATATTTGAGTGCCAAAAACTTATACTATGAAAAACATAAAATACTATTTAACAATTATACTTATATTTATTGTTAATATAAATATACAAGGTCAAACATCGACAGATAAAGTAAACGACACTTCTGCATGTTACAATATACCCTGCAATCCAAATACATTTTGGCTAAAATATTATCTCGGACCGCCAGTTGACTCATTCAGAATAGCAGAATATAGCCTGGTAAATAATACAATTTCTTTGGTTACATTAAATAAAACAGGTATCGCACCATATTCTCCAAATTTAGCTCTCGTAAATTTAGAATACCCAAGTGCATGTAGGACTTTTTATGATTTGGATACTAGTTATTTAAGGAGGTTTAATACCAATTTAAATAATTGGGATACAATTAATGTCAATTTGAATTTCCCTTGTGGCTCAATGACAGGTAATGACAATTTTATTGTTGCTGCAGCTTCTTCACCTATCGCTAGTGGTGGGTGGGAAGTAGATTTAGTACGATTAAAATATAATAATTTGAATCAAATTGCGGATACTATCATTTATCCATGGAATCCAAATGAATATATTATTACTCAATTGGCAATCGATAATTTAAATCAAATTTGGTTTTTTGATCACATTGGTAACAGCAGTGGTTATTGGGTTGCTACCAACTTAAGATGCATCGATGAAATGGGTAATTTAATTCATGACTATCCATTGAATTTTTATTGTGACCTATTTGGTGCTCACGGGATGTTTATAATGAACAATAAAATTTATGTAGGGACTGATGCCTCCAATGGGCCGTCTCCTACTGATTTAATTCCCTTCGCAATTATAAATGACACAGTAGTTCGAGAACCTCCCATTAATTTTATTGCACCTACAAATAGAAAAACTATGGCAACCTGCATCAATGGCACCTTAGTAAGCGTAAATGAAATACCTTCCGCTCTAAAGGATTTGTCAGTGTACCCCAACCCTGCCAGTTCTAATTTCACAGTTTATTTGCCCTATAAAACTTCGGCGCAAGCTCAAATAAAAGTTGTTAATTCACAAGGGCAACTTATTTATTCTTCGGCTGCAATTAATTATAACACTATTAACTGCTCTACTTGGTCGCGTGGGGTTTACCTGGTCAATCTTCAAGAAAATGGCAAAATAATAACCAGTAAAAAAATAGTGTTGGAGTGATTATTAAAAATAAATAAATAATTAGTTTTTCAAAAATATCAAGGGGCCTCATGCCCCTTTTTTATGCAAAAAAATATTAATGAGCTCGCATTGCGATCCCGATTCCTCGGGCTGGGATCACGATGTGTGAATATGCTAAATAAATTTAATGTATTTCATTAGCAATTAGCGAGGCCTCGAACTAAAAAAACAATCTCTCAACACTATGGGGGGACAACAGCCCCACCGAATCCCGAGAAAACCTCGGGACCGCAGTAAATTTAAACATCTGGAAATAATTATACGGTTGATACGCATTTACAAACGTTTAATTGATATGACGATTTGATCACTTCCCGAGGAATCAGAATTGCGATTGGAAATTTGACAATTTGATTTATTCGGTTCAATATTTTAGTGCACTTTTTTTGTATAATCAAGCATATGAAATTAGTAGTATTAAAACCAATATTATTAATTAGAAAGATTTAGTATCTCTTGTGCCAACACTTTTTTAGGTGATTGCCAGTTAAGTGCCTTTCTTATGCCTTCACTTAATTCATGCTGTACCCTATTTATTTTCTTCTTATTCCCTTCTTACTTACTTTACCAATATCAGTACTACGAAATAATGATAGGCAATAGAAAACAATGGGCATCCATTATTATTTATTACTGATGCTGTATCTTACTAATTGAAATTTTCATGTTAAAATGGGATATCAGAATATAGTAAGGCAATAATTTAGGAAAAATACTTAATTAAGTCTGGGCCTATTGTTGCTCAGTAAAAATTACTCCTTTTGAATGAGGGAATAAACAATGATTTAGTTCGAGAAAAGAAATTTAGTATTGCTATTTATTAATTTTTTTCAAAAAAATCAATCTAACTTTTAATCACTCTTTAAAAACTTCTTACTTATAATTTCATTCGCTGAAACAAACTGAATAATATACATATTAGAAGGTAAAGAAGTAATATCAATATTTAAGGAATTTGCAGAATTGAGCTTGAAATTCTGTTTTAGCAATACTTTACCTTTAACATCAATTATTCGATATTGTGAAAATTGCGAACTTATTCCTTTAATTGTGATGGAACTTGTTGCTGGATTTGGGAAAAAAGTTATTGTATTTAGATTTAACTGATTTTCCTTTATTCCCGTCCATGTTGCGGCATACAATGAATCAGTAGATAAACATACATCATCAATGAAATAATAAGCAGCAGCATATTGATAGGTTAAACTATCATTATCCAAATTCATGGTATCTGTATGTGCATCATCAAAGAAATTACCAATCATTAATTTTGAGAAACTACCGTTCGAAATAAAAGAACCACTTATTTTAACCCATTGTGCTGTATCAATGTGATAAGTCGTGTCATAATAGTCTGCTATGTTGTTTATTGGCACAGGATTTAATGGAGTGTAGTTTGAATTTGTAAGCTTTACTCCAATACGATTAGTAGCTAATTGGCATACCCACGGATACTTACTATATGCTTGATTAATGAACATAGAAAAGTAATAAGTATTGCCAGATATTGTATTTTGAATTAAATTTATTCCAGCTATTTCTCTATTTACTCCCTGCGAAGCTAGTTGAGTTGCATAAGTTGCAATTCCAATCATTTTATTTCCACTATGCGGAAATTGATAAGATGGACCTGTATTGGGGACAATATCAATTTGACTACAATCTGTCCAATAGTCTGGCGAATATTTACAAGAATACCAATTCTCACATTGACTAATTCCTCCAACTCCAGTATAGAGGCACATTAGAGTGTCTTCAAAACTAGGATTAGACACTAGGTTTAACTGTGCATTACAGTGTCCACCTAGATCCATTAACCCAATTAAAATTAAAAGCTTACATTTAAGTTTCATTCATTCTTTATTACTACTTTACCTGTATAGGTTTGAGTATCTGTAATTAAAACAACTTGATACAAACCAGTAGCTAAGTTATTAATTTTTAATGAAATTTGGTCTTGATTAAATTCTGGTTTATTCCATTTATTTACAATTTGACCTCTTGAATTTAACAGAATAGCTTGTTCACAATTTTGAATTAATGAATTACATTTTATCTGAATTAAATTACTTGTTGGATTTTCGATAATTGAACATATTAATTTACTTGGATTATTAAAGCTTTTCAAATCAATATTAGAGAGCCCAATTCTTGAACTACCTGCTTCATCTAATTCATCATCTAATTGTAAATCCAACATTACACGGGCATAATAAACTGATACGCCCCCATTCAATGGTTTTATCGCAAAAAGTTATTAAAAATGCCTAATCGAAATAATCCTAAAACCACTTTCAATTATATTGCAAATTCTTATTTTCTCTTAATTAGATTTACACACATAACATTTCACAATAATATTCTCAAATAATTCAATAACTTTATTCCATCTAAATATTTCTTGAATGAAACTTCCCTATAAATTAATACTTCTTCTTGTATTTATTACTTCGCTCTCCTTCGCGCAAAAAAAGACTCCTAAAATTCCAGATACCTATTCCTTTCAGGAAACACTACTAAAATCATTAGCAGAAAACGACGAGTCGATTTACCTCACCCTTGCTCCTACTCGTAACGATATGGATACGGCTCTCAAATATTTTGATGAACCCAAAAATGTATCATCAAAAGGAGTTGACTCGATGTTTATGGCTATTCAAGAAAAAGCAGGCGACAATTTTAAATCGCTGCAAAAATTTGCTTCGGTAAATCATATCGATTGGACAATGATTTCAGAGGACAGTGTTTCTGCCTTACCTAAAAAGAAATTTGATAAGTACTTCCCTTCGTTACGATACAGCTATTACTTTACATCGCTCGGCGAACATTATGTTTTATCGGCTTCACAATTAATACTCATCAATAACCACTGGGTATTATCTAACAATGTTCGATTAAAGAAAATATCAGAAACGGAGGAATAAAAAAAGGACTGATTACTCAGTCCTTAATTGTTATTGTGCTTTAGCCATTGATCGTTTGAGCTCATCGGCGCCCCAGTGAGGTTTTAAAAATTCTTCCGATTTACTCGCCTTTAATGCATCGCTTGCCAGCTTGTAATTTTTCATCGCCTCTTTTTTATTCCCTTCTGCTAACAACTCATCGCCCATCACTAAATATAAACGAGGATTCGTAGCATCTATCTTCTTAGCTTCTGCAATTAGCTTTTTAATTTTTGCTTTATGGTCTGCTGACAGTGAATCGTTATGATTCGCCATCAAACGCAAGATATGCGCCTTTAAAATAATCGGCTCTGCATCCTTCGGACTTAACTTAATTGCTTTATCTGAGTAACCTAACGCCCGCGTATATACTTCCTGTTTGCGTAAGGTATCAAAATATAAAAATCCAGATTCAGCATCAATATAAGCTGCATAATACTGTCCGTAGAAATTAGTGGTATCAGCAGCTGCTAAACGATCAAAGCCTTCATAAATCTTTGCTCTTGTTGTATTATTAGCACACGTATCCCAGACACTTACATAACGATCTAATGCACGCTTAACATTACTTTGCTTCATTGGAGGACGCTTTAATTCCTGCTTAGGTGCTTGAGCGAATACTACCACTGACATACTCATCAGTACAAAAACTGCTACTATTTTTTTCATCTTATCGTTTTATTTAAACAAATCTTCTACCCAGGCTTTACCCCAGTTGTCTAATTCTTCTTGCGACCAAAGTTCGTAATAAAAAATTCTTTTCTGAAAACGTGGAGGCAAATACTTCTGCCAATTGGTTCCGCCCGTTGCAGCAATGTCAACCGGATCTTTTTGTAAATACCTTACAGCCGATTTATAATGAGACAATGGCCAGTTGATGTTTACATTCACATCTAATTGCTTCAATAATTTGATCAGCTTTTCATTCTGCTGATCTTCTGCCGATAGCTTTTTATATTGCGATAGGACATTCACTCCTTCCATCGATTTGGCAAGGGTGATTAATTGCGTCGAGTATTTTTCTTCAAATTGATTTAGCGTTAACGTCTTTTTACCCGTTGCTAATTCTGTTGCTCCTGCCTTCCAATAAATATGCTCAAACATTTCTTCAACGCTTGCAGTCTTACTATTTATTTTTTCGCGTACATCTTTAGAAACTAATCGCTCGAATTCGGTAGAATAAATTTCGATGCTGCGATATTGCGCCGACTGAAATCCTGATGCCGGCAATAAACTCATTCTGAATTTTTGAAACTGCTCTGGTTCCATGCCATCCACCATAATCGAAAACGAATCGGTTAAGGCTACGAAATAACGATTAATGCGTTGCAGTTTCTGAATTAATAAATCAACAGTTATATTTTTTGCATTGCTGATTTGTTTGAACTCATGTATAGATAATTTGAAATACAATTCTGTTATCTGATGATACATGATAAAAACTTCTTCATCAGGGAACTGTGTTTTTGGCGATTGTAAACTCAACAAGGTATCCAAGTGGATATAATCCCAGTAAGTCAAATAATCAGCATATAATAATCCATCGAGGTAAGAAGTTAAATCCTGACCCATCGCGTTAAACTTCTCTTCCAAAAGCTTTATTCTGCTTTCGATATTTTCTGGTAAACTCATGCTTCAAAAATACTATTTCCGCTCGAATAATTTACGGAACTGATAAAGATTAGTCCACAAAAAAAGCCGACTCGAAAGCCGGCTTTACATTTTTTAATAGTTGTTATTAGTTTCTTCTGCCACCCATGTAAATCATGATATAATACAAGAGTGTTGTGATAGAAGCAATTGCTGCTACTACATATGTCATAGCTGCCCACCATAAAGCGTCTTTTGCATTATCATGCTCTTGACTAGTAGATACACCTGATGTTTCTAACCATGCTAATGCGCGATTACTCGCATCGAATTCAACTGGTAATGTTACAAGACTGAATAAAGTAGTTGCGGCAAATAAACAGATACCAATTAATAATAAACTTGGGAAGGTATTAATTGTCAAAATTCCAGCTAATAAAATCCAGTGCATCCAACCTGAAGCTAAGCTTACTACCGGAACTAATGTTGAACGAAGCTGTAACATACTATAAGCTGTTGCATGCTGAACGGCATGGCCACATTCGTGAGCTGAAACCGCTGCTGCTGCTGCATTTTTTCCGTAGTATACACCCTGACTTAAATTTACTGTTTTGTCTGCGGGATTGTAGTGGTCTGTTAACTGACCTTCAACGCAAATTACTTTTACATCATAAATGGCATTGTCGCGAAGCATCTTTTTAGCAATATCTTCACCTGACAAATTTGAACTGATTGGCGTTTGAGAATATTTTTCAAACTTACTCTTTAAACGAGACTGAACCATCCAACCGATGGCCATAAAAACTAAGGAAAGGATAAACATCATAATCTTGTTATTTTTTTCTGTTATACGTTAAAAGGTGCTTTTTATTGTAATTGGTTAATGAATAAACAAATTTAATAGATAAAAGTTAAAAAAACTATTCCCAACGAAACACTTTTACCGCTGCAAAATAAATGATTACTCCCCAAAGTAAAATTACACCTAGTTGCGCACTAACATCCATCAGACCAGCGCCTTCAAAAGCCACCTTTCGCATGGCATCATTGAGATAGGTTAAAGGCAGTATTTTACAAACCGGCTGCAACCACGAAGGGAAATTATCGATTCCGAAGAAAGTTCCGGAGAGCAAGAACTGAGGTAAGGTAACAATATTTGCTAATGGAGGAATGGTTCCTTCATTTTTTGCGATACCAGAGACTACGAATCCGAATCCCATAAAAACAATCAAACCAATCGCTGATAAAATAACCATATCTACGAATGTGGTTAATCCGTTGACCAAAGTAAATCCGAAAGCGTAATGCCCTAATAAAATTAAAAACATTGCTCCTAACAAGGCAAAAACCATTCTTGCTAATGCTTCCCCTAATACGATATAAGGTCGTTTGATAGGAGTTGCAAAAAATCGTTTGATAACTAGCGTCTGACGTAAATTAAAAAACACGAATGCTGTTCCAAATACTCCTGTACTCAGCAATGAAAATCCTAATTGACCAGGCAAAATAAAATCGATGGTTTCATAGATTCTACCCTGTAATTGCTCTTGTTCGATTTTAGCCATCGGCGTGGTGATGTTCGCTGATTTCAGATTTAATTTATCAATCAAATGTTCCAACATCGATTTTGCAATAATGCCTTTCTCCGCAGAAGCCATTGTCGTATAGAGCTTAACGTTATATGTTGAATCGGTTGCCGAACGCTGAATATTTACAATTGCATCTAATGTTCCTTTCAACAATAATTTCTTCTGTGTTGTTGTATCCATTTTTTCCTGAACTGAAAAAGCAGGATTTGAAATCATTCCTATGTAAATTGGATTTTTTGTATCGCAGCCGGGCGATAAAGCCACATCCAACGAAACGCTACCTCCTTTTAAAAATCCGAATACCGTAATAAAGATTAGTGGAAACACCAACGTAAATACCACTGCCGAAGGACTTCTTGTAATAGAACGAAAACTTGCTTTTGAAATAGCAAGCATAGCTTTCAGTTGACTATAATTTTGGTTGTTATTCATCTTTCCATTCATTTCCTGTCAGTGATAAAAATACATCTTCTAAATTCGCTTTCTTAACTTCTTTCTTTCGCTCAAATCCTGTAGCCACCAATTGATCAATTAGTGCATCTGGAGTATCCAACGCAATAATTTTTCCTGCTTCCATTACAGCCACACGATCGCATAATTGCTCTGCTTCATCCATGTAGTGCGTTGTAATTACCACGGTAGCACCTTCGTCGCGCACATTCCTGATTAAATCCCAAAGATTTCTTCGCGCCTGCGGATCAAGTCCTGTTGTTGGCTCATCTAGAAATATAATTTTTGGCTGATTAATCAATGTGGTTGCAATAGAAAACCGTTGCTTTTGTCCGCCTGATAACTCTTTAAACTTCGCTTTCGCTTTATCTTCTAATCCAACTTTTGCAAGCATATTCATTGGATTAATTTCACGGTTATACAAACCAGAAAACAACAAGAGTAATTCAACTAATGTTAAACTAGGATAGTATCCAGCAGCTTGCAATTGCACTCCGATGAGTTGCTTGATATCGTTGGCTTGTGTTTCGATATTTAATCCGCAAACACTTACACTACCGCTAGTTTTATCTCTTAATGTCTCGATGATTTCAAGAGTAGTTGTTTTACCTGCTCCATTCGGACCAAGGATACCAAAAATTTCGCCCTCTTGAACCTCGAATGAAATTCCTTTCACCGCATGAAAAGATTCATACTTTTTTTCAAGATTATTTACTTGAATGATACTATTTTTTTGCACAAGGCAAAGGTAGAATTTAAAGAATGAAAGCCGTTAAATTTTAGTAAAATATTCCAACTATAGTTTTATCAATGCCTGCACGGTAAAAGTACGGGGTGCTTGTAAGTCGGCCGGGCGACCAACATACAGGTTATTCAGAATATTCTTTGTTACAAAGCTTAACTGTACTGATTCATTTACCTTATAGGCCAAACGCGCATCAAACACCCATTCGCCATTCGGATTATTATCACGGTAATCTTTTACACCTGGAATAACCACTTCAAAAGGTTTATCGATGTTTTCTATGAAACTATAATAACGTGCGCTAATACCAAAAGCGATTTTTTTATAAGCAGTTTCTGAATCAAACTTAAACATTGTTCTATTTCTATACTTCAACACATTCTGATTGGATGAATTGATCAATGTATCTTCTGCAGGATTGAAGTCTGTTTGAATAGGATCGATACAAGTAATACCACCCATTACCGTTTCCTGCACATTTCCAATCTTGCCATCACCACCAATTGAAATTTCAAATCCGTCGATACGGGTATTTCCAATATTTTTCGATTTAAATCCTAATCCGAATAACGGATCAACAAATGGATTTCCCCATTGTCCAAAGGTGAATTCCATCATATCTGTATACTCCTGACGAAAAACAGCCGCATCAATAAATCCAATCCAGTTTTTTAATTTGAATCCTTGACGCAAACCAAATTCATACGAGGCGCCTCTTTCTGTGGTAAGTGAATCGTTGGGATAAATTACAATGCTACCCACTTGCGTACGAATATACTTCTCTGCAATAGTTGGAAAACGAAAACCTTGTCCGTAAGCTGCTCTTAAATAAGTTGCTTCTGCCGCTTTAAAATTTACACCTGCACGCATCAATTGCTGTGGCTTAAATTTGATACCTGACATCTCGCCGCCTTCATAACGATAACCCGCCGATAAATTCCAGCGGTTGTATTTATAATCTGTTTGCACATAGGCGGCATAGTTAGTACTGTTTTGATTGCTGTATAAATCGCCCGAAACTTTTGTTTTAGATGCTGACAATCCTCCGGAAATTGTTAAACAGTCTTTCCATTTATACTGCCCTAAATACTCACCGTATGATAACAACGACTTGGCCTCCTGGTTCGTGTTGTTTTTATTATTCGTAGAGTAAACTCTTCCACGCAATTTATGACTGAAATTTTTTCCAACATAAGAGATAGAAGGATCTACGTACGTTCTTGTAGTAGTATATAAACTCAGTGTGCTCGATAAACCTGATGAGCCTCCGTAAGGTTTTAAAGCACCACTAGAATCATTTTCCCAAAATAAAAAGTTCCCCCCTTTCGATAATTGTGAATTAACGGCTAACCCTGCCGTTAGTCCTGGAAAATTTTTAAATCGATATCTTAAACTAATATTTCCACGAACGCGCTCTTCACTTTCACCTTCACGATATCCCTGATCATTGAGATAGTGTCCACCAACAACCAAATCCAACTGACCAATTTTACGGCGATGCGAAAATTGTCCACCAGAAATCATCTCTGGTCCACTACCCCACCATTTCATACTCTTATCAGCAGGTGTATCATAAATACCAGAATAAAGCGTGATGCGTGATTCTGCAGTATCTGTTGGCACTACTGTACGCATATTAATAACGCCATTCAAGGCCGATGAACCGAACAAAGCAGAAGAGGCGCCTTTAATTACTTCTACCTGACCGATATTTTCTATAGGTAAAAAACTCCATTTTACATCGCCGGCATCACCAGCTAATAAAGGCAAGTCGTCTACTAATACTAAAACACGACTACCAGCGCCATAACTAAATCCGCTGCCGCCACGAATATTCGCTTGCCCGTCAATAACCGTTACACCAGGAATTTGCTCAACAGCTGTTTCCATGGTTGTTTGATTACTATTCTCGATGTATTTTGGCTTTAAAACTTCCATCGATACAGGAACTTCTTCTATTCGCTGTGCATGTTTTCCTGCGGAGATAACAATTGTTTTTAAATCAATTTCAGAAGGCACCAAACGAACTTTCAAATACAAAGTACCTTCATTCTTGATTTCAACGATTTGTTTAAATAGTACATATCCGATAAACCCCACTGAAATTTCTTGCATTCCAACGGGCAACTTAAATTCTGCAAATCCATTAAAATCAACCTGCGCTCCTACCTTATTCGGTTTGCTTTCAACGATTCCTCCTATTAAATGCTCGCCTGTATTCGCATCTAAAACTTCAATACGAATCTTCCCAGATTGCGCAAACGAGTTATTACAGAATAGAAATAAAAGAATGGCAACAATTATGAATTTAAACCTCATTGTCAATTTTTGTGATTTGTTAGTAAGAATTTATAAATATGCAACCAATTTTCGATTAATAAAAATAATTTTGTGGCATTCGCTCATTAATTTTTCACAACCAAAGCGATATTATTTTATAGATGATGAACAACGATTTATTTTACAAAATCGCCCTTACATTTATTCCGAATGTAGGAGCCGTACTAGCTAAGAATTTAGTTGCTTATTGCGGAAGCGCAGAAGCAGTATTTAAGCAAAATAAAAAGCAATTGCTATGCATTCCTGAAATCGGACCTATTACTGCAAAATCAATTCTTAAACAGGAAGCCTTTATGCGAGCAGAAAAGGAAATTGAACGAATTAAAAAAAATAATATTGAAGCACTATTTTTTACAGACAATAATTATCCTTTCCGACTAAAACAATGTCATGATTCCCCGATATTGATTTACAAAAAAGGAAATACAGATTTAAACAAACATCGTTATTTAGCAGTAGTTGGAACAAGAAATGCAAGTGTTTATGGAAAAAAGCTTACTTGCGATTTAATAGATAACTGTATTGAAAAAGATATTATAATTGTCAGCGGAATGGCTTTCGGTATTGATATAACAGCGCATCGTCAGTCAATAAAGAATAACATACCTACTATTGCAGTTTTAGGTCACGGACTAGATGTTTTTTATCCTTCGCAACATAAAGAAACGGCTTTAGCAATGCTGGATAATGGCAGCTGGTTGAGCGAATACCCTTTTGAGACAGCACCTGACCGAGAGAATTTCCCATCCCGAAACAGAATAGTAGCTGGCATGTGCGATGCAGTGGTAGTTGTAGAAGCTGCAAAAAAAGGGGGCGCATTAATTACCGCTGATATAGCTAATAGTTACTCGCGAGATGTGTTTACATTCCCAGGACGTATAGGCGATACCTTTAGTGAAGGATGTAACAATTTAATAAAATATAATCAAGGTGCACTAATCACTTCAGCAAACGATATCTTTCGGTTAATGAATTGGGAAGACAACACGAAAAAGAAAAATCAACAAGTACAAAAATCTTTGTTTATTGAACTTACAACTGAAGAAAAAAAAATAGTAGAAGCTTGTAAATTGGTGAAAACAATAGACGAAATTGCAATAACAGCTCTTCTGCCAATTAGTAAGACTTCTTCCATTCTTTTCTCTTTAGAAATGAAAGGACTAATTCGCGTACTTCCAGGAAAAGAATTTGAATTAATATGATGAGAATTAGTTATTTTTGACCATCAAAATTCAGAACATGTATAAAACACTAGAACCAGTATTAAACGCAGAATTAAATGAAATTAAAGAAGCAGGTTTATTCAAAACTGAGCGCGTAATTTCAACTCCACAGGCGGCAGATATTAAGGCCAACGGCAAAGAAGTAATCAACTTTTGCGCGAATAATTATTTAGGTTTATCATCACACCCCAAAGTGATTCAGGCGGCTATTGATGCAATTCATACGCACGGCTTCGGAATGTCTAGTGTTCGTTTTATCTGTGGCACACAGGATATACATAAAGAATTAGAAGAAAAACTTGCTAAGTTCTTAGGAACAGAAGACACAATTTTATATGCAGCAGCGTTTGATGCAAACGGGGGGTTGTTTGAGCCTTTATTAAATGAGCAAGATGCTATTATTTCTGATGAATTGAATCATGCTTCTATAATTGATGGAATCCGTTTATGCAAGGCACAGCGTCATCGCTACAAGCACAACGATATGAATGATCTTGAAGAGCAGCTCAAGGCGACTCAACATTTACGTCATAGAATGATTGTTACTGACGGAGTTTTCTCGATGGATGGAACTATTGCGCAACTTGATAAAATTTGTGATTTAGCTGATAAATACAATGCATTGGTAATGATGGACGAATGTCATGCGAGTGGATTTATGGGTAAGACTGGTCGTGGGACGCATGAGTACAGAGATGTAATGGGCCGTGTAGATATAATCACAGGTACGTTAGGTAAAGCATTAGGTGGAGCAATGGGTGGATTTACCGCTGGGAAAAAAGAAGTCATCGACATGCTTCGTCAGCGTTCTCGTCCGTATTTATTCTCGAATTCATTAGCGCCTTCTATTGTTGGGGCATCGATTGCAGTAATTGATATGCTGAGTGAAACAACAGCACTACGTGATAAGTTATGGGAGAACACAGCCTATTTCAGAAGTGAGATTACAAAAGCGGGATTTGAAATTAAGCCAGGAGAGCATCCAATAGTTCCGATTATGTTATACGAGGCAAAATTGGCGCAGGAATTTGCTGCAAAATTATTGGATGAAGGCATTTATGTGATAGGATTTTTCTTTCCTGTAGTAGCGAAAGGCAACGCACGTATCCGTGTTCAAATATCTGCTGGTCACAACAAACACCACATTGATCAAGCCATTGCAGCCTTTACGAAGGTGGGAAAAGAGTTGGGCGTGATTAAATAGCGGGCAATTAAATTTGTTTGGGAACAAAATCAGAAATTACTACTTTTGCCTTCCCAATAAACAGGGCCTATAGCTCATTCGGTTAGAGCAACAGACTCATAATCTGTGGGTGCCTGGTTCGAATCCAGGTGGGCCCACCAAAAAAAACCATGAAGCAGAGTAAACTCGCTACATGGTTTTTTCTTTGCTACCAGCCGTGAAAAGAGTTTGCTCTGCTATAGACTAATCAAGCTACATGGGTTTTTTTATAGCTTTACTCAATGTTATGATTTAAATTTTGGTTTTAAATTATTGTGGGGGCCTGGTTCTCCCGAGTCTTCGAGACCGATAGCTATCGGGAATGAAAAACCATGAAGCAGAGTAATCATGTTAAATGGCACTTTTGCTTTTATTCCAAAACCATTAATGATTCTTGGTAAAAACTATAATTTTCATCGTCAATTTGAATTAAATATATTTCGTAAAAAATGTTAATTTTGCTATTATTCAACTATCTATTATATGACAATTAAACCTTTATTTTCGGCTTTATTATTTGCTGCATTGTTTTTAATTATTAGTTGTAAGCAAAGCGATAATAAAACTTCTGCTACAGATGAATCTGCTAGCCTCACTAAACTTGTTAACGAATGGAATAATGCCCATAATTCGAAAGATGTTGCAGTACTTGCTTCGCTGTATAATGAATCGGTTGACTACTACGGAAGGGCAAAAGATAAAAATACTTGCTTAGACAGTAAATTATCTGAATTCAAAAAACATAAGGATTATTATCAGCAAATAGATGGTGATATTAAATGTGAAAAAATTACGGATACAGAATACAAATGCATTTTTTTAAAACGTGTTACTTACAATAACAAAACAAAAAACTATCCTTCTTACTTAGTTTTTGCAAAGCAAAGTGATAAATGGCTGATTACTGCAGAAAGTGATAGGGGTTCAGACAAAAATGTAACTAAATCCAACGAAAAAGATAAATCTGACGAAGCAGCATACACTTCCGATGTTGATGCTCCATCTGATACTCGTGTTCAATCTTCACGAGATGGATATGTAAGAATTGGATCTCAATATTGGATGACCACAAATTTAAATGTTAACAGATTTAGAAATGGAGATATTATTCCGCAAGCATACAGCATAGAGGAATGGCTGAATGCAGGATATGAAGAGCGTCCTGTTTGGTGTTATTATGAATTTAAAAACGAAAATGGCTATAAATACGGCAAACTCTTTAACTGGTATGCAATTAATGATATTCGTGGATTAGCACCTAACGGTTGGCATATACCAAGTGATGCAGAATGGAACAGCTTATCGAATAATCTAGGAGGCGATAATCAATCAGGTTATTCCTTGAAAGATAATTACGGTTGGTATAATGATGGAAATGGGAATAACGAAAGTGGCTTCGCTGGTCTTCCTGGAGGGAGTATTCATGATGATGGTCGTTTTAGCAGCATTGCCAAAGGCAGCAGTTGGTGGACTAACACAACGAGAAATGGAATTGAAGCGTTTTCAAGACATCTGCACTACAAAGATGATGAAATTCATAAAGCAAATTATAACAAGGCTTGTGGCTTTTCTGTACGCTGCGTGAGAAATTAATTTTATTGCCGTTCCTGACACAATTCTATAAGCACACCATTGGTTCCTTTCGGATGTAAAAAACAAACCAGCTTATTATCGGCACCTGGTTTAGGCTCTTGATTTAATAAAACAAATCCTTCACTTTCTAAGCGCTTCATTTCAGCTCGTATATCAGCTACATCAAAAGCAATATGATGAATACCCTCTCCTTTCTTTTCAATAAACTTTGCAATTGGCGAATCAGGATTTGTTGCTTCCAGTAATTCGATTTTATTTTCTCCAATATAAAAAAAAGTAGTATTTACTCCTTCAGATTGTACTTCTTCAGTTTTATAATGAGCTTGTCCGAACAATTTTTTAAAAAGTTCATTCGAATTATTTAAATCCTTTACGGCAATTCCGATATGCTCAATTTTTAACATCATTGTCTGTTGAATTTGGTTTGTAAATATAGTGAACGCTGGCTGATGGTTTATTTTCTTCTATTGGTTTTTGCTCTGAATCATTTTCGATTGAAATTTCTTCAGATACCTTCCAATACTCCTCTTCGTAGTCCTCTTCTTCTTTTTCCCAGTCATATATTGGTTTTTGAATTCCTGTTTTGCGATAATACCAGGCCATTAATAATCCAGCAGCCCCACCATATAAATGACCTTCCCAACTAATTCCTTGCAAGAATGGCATTAATCCCCATACCATACTTCCATATAAAAACACAACTAATAAAGAAATTGTCATAGTCGATTTTTCTTTCTTAAATACTCCAGTAAAAAATAAGAAAGCTGCTAGTCCATAGATAATTCCGCTAGCGCCTATATGATAAGTTGTACGACCACCTAGCCATAGCCACACACCATGCAATAACCAAATTTGTATAACAACGCGATAAGCAATTTCACGATGAAATGTAAATAGTAAAAATCCCAGCACTAACAAACCTGCGCTATTAGAAATCAAATGCTGCCAGTCACCATGAAGTAATGGGAATGTAATAATTCCCGTTAACGCATCAATGTTACGAGGTAATAAACCGTATTTCGAGAATTGTAAATGAAAATTGATTTCTACTCCTTTTATAATCCATAAAAGCATTACAAACAGTAATGGTGCAATAAAATTTTGAAGTAAAAGTTTCTCTTCTTTACGCATTTATTTTATCAAGGCTTAACCAACTTACGCGATGCTTGCACATTTCCGTTTTTATCTTCTATACGTAGCAAATAAAATCCAGTAGCATAATTATTCGTATTCAACTGTAATTTATTTCTAAATGTTGTATTCAAAATCTGCTGACCAGTTGCTGTATACATTTTCAAGATATAATTTTCTTGATTTTCTACTTCTATTTTTAACACATCACTCATCGGATTCGGATAAACATTTAATGCGATAGTCTCGTTTTCTTCAACGGATGAAACACTCGTACAAATGATACTTCCGCTGTTGGTTGCTGCATTGAACACATTATTTACCTGCGTTAAAACATTAGTTATTCCTGTACTTAATGCATGAGGCGTTGATGGTATTGGCGTTACTGTAGTATTCGTTAAAGCAATTGTACTCATACTGCAAGAGATACCCGCTGAATCTGTTTTAACAGCAAAAATATTTGTCGATGATGAACCACCCACATAACCTACTAATAAATAACCTCCATCAGAGGTTTTAATAAATGAATTAAACTTCGATTGAACATAACCCGTCGGCAAATATTTATTCACCCAATAGATTAATCCCGATTGATCTATTTTAAAAAATAACGCTGAGCTATAACCGCTTGAAAGTGATTCTGCATTAGCTGCGACTACATAATTACCAAACTGTTGCTGATAATCGGTAGTGATTTTTACTCCACTTAAATTATTACCAGACAATTTATATTTTTTATTCATTAAAACAGTACTTAATGTTGAATCATAACGCGTAACAACTAACGAACCTCCCGTTGGTCCACCGTAATCACCATAGGACATTATAACTGTTTTTCCATCAAAGTCCTTATAACTATCAATTGAAAATGTTCCCATTTTTGTTGATGGATTAGTTATAATAGTATTATTCGTATCAACAATACAAGTAAGATTTGCTAAATGATTAAATGAAAATCGACCGTCCCCTAAATAAGATGCCTTGTAATATGGACTCGCAAACTGATTCGTGTTTAAATGAAATTCGTTAAGGATAGTTCCTGCTGTATCCAGATAAGTAATTGATGGGTTTGCTGCACCTCCGATAGCAGTCGTACCTGTTAAAACGTACTTATCATTGTTCAATTGAAAAATACTATTACCATAATCATTTCCACCTGTAACACCATATCGCTTAAACCAAATCAAATTCAAATCAGTTGTGAACTTGGCAATAAAAATATCATTATCTGTTGTAGATGCCATATAATATCCAGTTACTAATATTTCACCAG